>CAYOLL010000088.1:0-24144 GCA_964404765.1 uncultured Gemmatimonadota bacterium
TTGCAGAAATAAGTTTCACGACTGTTAGCCGCGCACGGGATCAGGAGGTCTGAAATTAGGCGAAGCAAACGAATTTTTACGGGTGAAGCATTGAAAATTACTTTCCGTATTAATCCATCGGATTCGCGGCAGTTGCGCTCTGTTTTTTATCAAAATTTGTGTGATTTTTCGGTGTCTTTACGGTTAAACTAAGATGCCTTAGTACCATCATCTTTCGGTTTAATGACGACGGAAGCGAGGATAGATAAGAACAGGATGCCAAAAATAATCGGCAGAGTCACCGAAATCGGAATATGAAGTTTTTCGGCAATCAACATTTTAATCCCGACAAAAATTAGGATAAACGACAAGCCATATTGAATGTATTTGAACAACCGCATGAGCGCTTCCAACGCAAAGTACAGCGCGCGCAACCCCAAAATGGCAAAGACATTAGAGCTATAGACTATAAACGGGTCGGTCGTAATGGCCAGAATGGCCGGAATGGAATCCAGCGCAAACATGACGTCCGTGGTTTCAATCACAATCAGTACGACAAACAGCGGGGTCATCATTTTAACGCCCCCCTCTTTAACAAAGAACTTGTCTTCGTGGTAGTGCTACACGGCGCAAGTTCGTGTGAACTTTGACGCGGGCCGGTCATTCAGGAAGAATCCTCCGGCAAGCTAAGAGAGACGCCAATTTGCCGAAAGATGCCCCCGGCATGACAGAACAGGGAAAAGTTCACCCGAATTTAGGCCGCATAGCAGTAGTCTTTGCTGACCGGCATAAAATACCGCGCCAATCTCAGCAGGGGATTTTTCTCCGGATGAATTTCCCGATCGCTGCCGGTGGCCATCTTAATGCCGGTAAAGATCAGGAAAATCCCAAAAACATAGATGAGCCAGTGAAAGTAATCCAGTAAGGTGATGCCGGCAAAAATAAAAATGGCGCGCATCACCAATGCGCCGAGAATGCCCCAGAACAAGACTTTATGCTGATACTGCGGCGGCACTTTAAAATAGCTGAAAATCATCAGAAAGACAAACAGGTTATCCATGCTCAGCGATTTCTCAATTAAATAGCCGGCATAGTATTTTAAAGCCAGGTCATGTCCCAATTTCCAATAAACGCCCAGGCCAAATACCAGGCCCAGCGTTATCCAGAACACGCTCCAACCCAGCGCTTCCTTCAGCGCCACTGTGTGGGCGTCTTTGTGAAAGAGCTTTAAATCCAGGACGAGCATGACGAGAATGAAAGCATTAAAGCCAATCCAAATTGTCGATGAGTACTCCATAGCGTGTGAGTCCTTGTCATGAATTAAAATAGATAGTTGATTGGTAGATTAATTTCAAAATTCAAAGCCCAAACCGGGTTTATCGGTTGGATACAAAATACCTTTTTTTAAAATAACAGCGCCGGCAGTGGGATCATCGATTAAATCGAAATGTCCGTCAAGATCGGCGTATTTGACATTCGGGCGAGCCAGGGCAAAGTGTAATCCAGCGGCAATACCCAACGCCGCCTCGTCCATGCAGCCGACCATGGCCTCTAACCCGGCGGCGCGGGCTACCGAGTTGATGTGCAAGGCTTCGGCAATTCCGCCCACCTTGATTAATTTGATATTCACCATGTCTACCAGGTCGCGGCGAGCCAGTTTAAAAGCGTCTACTAAACTGCGCAAACTTTCGTCGGCCATGACCGGAATGGAGACGCTGGCCGTGACTTTACCCAGCATATCCAATTGGTGCTCCGGTGTGGGCTGCTCGATAAGCTCGAGTTTGGTTGCCCGTGTGGCTTCGACAAATTGTAAGGCTTCGTTGACGGTGTAACCTTGATTGGCGTCAAAGCGCAGCTCGATTTCCGGACCAATCAGTTCCCGGGTGCGAATCACCCGCTCGATGTCATCTTCCACCTGTAATCCGCCCTTGATTTTAAGCACTTTAAAACCTTGCTTGACATAATCGCGGGCTTTGGTCAAAGTCTCGGCTAACGGCAAAATGCCGATGGTAATGCTCGTCTTCATGCGGTCACGAAATCCGCCGATTAACTTATAAATGGGTAATCCGGCTTTTTTGCCCAGGATGTCGTAAAGCGCCATATCTATGGCGGCTTTTGCGCCCGGATGATGGAGCAGAGGTTCGCGCAATCGTTCCAGCAGCATCGATGTGCGTAAAGGGTCGGAACCTGTGATTAGCGGTTCCGCCGTTGATTCAAGGGCTGCCAGCACGCTTTCGGGGGTTTCGCCGGTGACCGCATAATCCGGGGCGGCGCAGCCGTAACCGTAAATTCCCTTATTTGTTTTGATGCAGACAAAAATATTCGATGCAACCTCAAACGTGTCATACGCTACGGTATAAGGTTCGGCTAATTTTAAATCAACTCGCCAGGCATTAATCCGGGTTATTTTCATAATGCTAAGTTACAGTTCAAAGTTTACCGCCAGTATTTGTGTTTTAGAAATGACATTTCGGCGTCTAAAAAGCTGGTGGATTAAAAGCGGATGCCGGGTCCTAAAATCAACATCTTAACGATTAGAATTGCGATACCGGCCGCGATCCAGCCAAAGTGTCCCGGCAACTCCAGTGCGGGCAGATCAGCCTTGGGAAAGCGCGGCAGCTCCGAAATCTCGGACATCCAGGCCAGCGCCGATGTGCCGCCAAAGCTGGAAGAAATTGCGGATATAAATACAAATTTAAGGCCCATTGGATTGAGCAAGCCGGCGATGACGGCGCTGATGCCGCCGCTAAAGTAGGCGACCAGCATGAGCCGCCGGGTCCGAGTTTTTCGCTCGGATGGGCTGCCGCCTATAAAGCGCCCCAATTCGACCAAAGAGATGACAATGAATGTAAAATACAACACAACCCCGCTTAATACAAGCAGCAATCGCCAAAGCAGATGAGGCGCCCAACCTGCAATCACTTTAGCCCAGTCACCAATGTTGCCGAATCCGGAAAAAAGCGGATAGCCGCCGGCTTGCAGCAAGTTGGTCGTCATTAACAGCCATAGAAAAAACCGCAGATGCGCTGAAAACGCGCGCCCGCTCCGCAGTAATCCCCACGTAAAAAAGCCAACGGCGAGATTGACCAGAGAGCCGGCCGCCGCAATCCATTTGTTTTGGCTGACGGTCAGGTTTGTGTCATCATGATCGAAGTAAACGGTTGTTAATTCGATCGGGTGGCCGCCGACCAACAAGCACATTCCGCCATGTCCGACGCCTTCGTGCAAAAAATTGGTGACGCTGTAAGCAATGACGGCAATCGCAATCAGCGTCAACAAGTCGAGTTGCTTTGACATTGGAAATGTCCTTTTTTAGTATAGAACAGGTAGATTTTAAAAATCTGTCCGTCTACTTGTGGGGCTTGGCGGCGGACAAAATTTCGTTTGCGCGCTCCAGCGAATGATCAATGTTGCCACAGACGTTGTCTTCACCGATTTTATCAAAGAGTCCGGCTTTTTGCACCGCGAACATCGGCTGGGAGTGAATGCCGGATAAAATCAAAATCGTTCCGTCGCGCTTGGTTTTGTCAAAGACATCTTCCAGCGCGCGCAAGGCGGTGGCGTCTACAAAAACAACATGCCGCATCCGCAAGATTAAAATTTTTGGCGCTTTTTCAATTTCATGAATGGCATCTTTAAACTTATCCGCTGCGCCAAAAAAGAACGGCCCGTAAATTTCAAAGACTTCGACGCCGGGCGGGACAATGCGTTTGGACAAAGCATTTGGATCGTCGGGATCCTCGTCTTCTTGCAGCGATTTGGTAATAAAGCCTGTCTGCATGGCGTCGGCCATCCGGTTCATAAATAAAAATGACGCCAGCACAAGACCGACTTCGATGGCTACGGTCAGATCCACTAAAACGGTCAGGCTAAAGCTGACCAGCATGACCAGCACATCGGCGCGCGGACCCTTAGATGCCAGTTTGGTAAAGATATGCCACTCGCCCATGTTGTAGGCCACCATAATCAGGATGCCGCCCAAAGTCGCCATGGGGATCAAAGCCGCCCACTTACCGAAGAACAGCATGATTAGCAGCAATGTAATGGCATGAATCATTCCGGCAACCGGCGTTTGCCCGCCGTTTTTGATGTTCGTGGCCGTCCGGGCAATGGTGCCGGTGGCAGGGATACCGCCAAAAATCGGCGAGACAATGTTGGCGATGCCCTGGCACAAAATTTCCATATTGGAACGATGGCGTGTGCCGGTCATACCGTCGGCTACAACGGCGCAGAGCAGGGATTCGATGCTGCACAGAACAGCAATGGCTAATGCCGGCGATGATAACATCTTCATCCGCTCCCAGGTGATGTGAGGCAGCCGCGGCATCGGCAGTGTGTCGGGTACGCTGCCGAAGCGTTTGGCAATTGTTTCGACCGGCAGGTCAAAAAATTGCACAAGAGCGGTCGTTAACACGATAGCCAGCAGGGCGGCAGGAATGCGGTGGGTTACACGCGGCCAAAAGACGATAATCAAAATTGAGACAAGTCCGATTCCAGCGGCATAGGGATTTATTGTCTCGATGTGCTCGGCATACGCGGCGATTTTTTCCATAAAATCTGCCGGAACAATCTCCATTGTCAAGCCCAGGAAATCACGAATTTGGGTCACAAAAATAATCGTGGCAATTCCGCTGGTAAACCCGACCGTCAAAGGATAGGGAATAAACTTGATCACCGCGCCAAGCCTGGCGATGCCCATGATAACCATTAAAACGCCGGCCATCATGGTTGCCTGCGCCAGGCCGTCATAACCGAATTTTTGTACAATGTCATAGACCAGCACAATAAAAGCGCCGGCTGGTCCGCCAATCTGGTAATTGCTGCCACTTAGTACTGAAATCAAAAAGCCGGCAAAAATAGCGGTGTACAATCCCTGCTCCGGTTTGACGCCGGAGGCAATGGCAAAAGCGATGGACAGCGGTAAAGCCACAATACCCACAATGACGCCCGAAACGAGGTCTTTGGAAAACTGAGCACGGGTATATCCTTGCTGTAAAACGGTCCACAACTTTGGCACTAATTTTGTGTGCATAAAACCCCTTTAATTTTAATGCGCGGTACTGTGCATGGTTCGCAGAGCATTCAGCACGGCCAGCAGCGTCACGCCTACGTCGGCAAAAACAGCTTCCCACATGCTGGCCAGGCCGAATGCGCCCAGACCGATAAACAAACCCTTAACTCCCAGCGCAAAGGCAATATTTTGCCAGACGACCTTTCGTGTTTTTTTGCCAATCTGAATTGCTTCGGCAATTTTAGCCGGTGAATCATCCATAATGACAACATCGGCGGTTTCGATGGCGGCATCAGCGCCAAGTGCGCCCATGGCAATGCCCACATCGGCGCGAGCCAACGCGGGAGCATCGTTGACGCCATCACCGACGAATGCTACTTTACCCCGCCGCGACGGAGCGCGCAGTAATTCTTCCAGAATACGCAGCTTGTCTTCGGGCAATAATTCGGCGTGATGACGCTCGATGCCTAATTTTTGCGCAACATCCTGGGCGACATTCTGCCGGTCACCGGTTAGCATGACCAGATCGGTTACGCCCTGTGCTTTTAAGGCTTGGATCGCCAGGCTGGCATCGGCTTTTAAGCGGTCGGATACGATCAAATGCCCGGCATAATTTTGATTAATGGCCAGATGAACAACCGTGCCGGCAATCCCGCAGACTTCGGCGCTGTGGTCAATCTGCCGGTCATGCAAAAGCTGATCGTTTCCGGCCAGAACCGGCCTGGAGTCGACCTGGCTCAGGATGCCTCGTCCTTCAATTTCGTGATGCTCGGATACGCGGGCGTCGTCGGTTTTTTGCCCATAAGCCGCCCGGATGGATTGGGCTATCGGATGATTGGAGTGCGATTCGGCATGGGCGCTCAAATCCAGCAAATCATCTTGTGCAAAACCGCCATGCGGCTCGACTTTAACCACATCAAACACACCCTGGGTCAGCGTGCCGGTTTTATCAAAAACGACGGTAGTGACATTGGCCAGCACGTCTAAAAAGTTGGAGCCTTTGATCAGGATTCCCCGGCGTGACGCGCCACCAATGCCACCAAAATAGCTCAGCGGAATACTGATAACCAGTGCGCACGGACAAGAAATGACCAGCAAGGTCAGCGCCCGATAAATCCACACGCTTAAAGAAGCGCCAGTGATGAGCGGCGGCAGTAAAGCCACGCCGGTGGCCAAAACGACAACTGCCGGTGTATAATAGCGGGCAAACTGGGTAATAAATTGCTCGGTGCGGGCTTTTTGGGCCGTAGCGTTTTCCACCAAATCCAGCACTTTGGCAATCGACGACTCGCCAAAAGTCTTGCTTACCCGAACGCGAAGCAAACCGGTTTTGTTGATAAAGCCGGCTAAAACCGTGCTATCCGGCTGCACCCGACGCGGCGTCGCTTCGCCGGTAAGCGCGGCGGTATCCACTTGCGAGTCGCCTTCCAGAATGATGCCGTCCAGCGGAATTTTTTCGCCCGGTTTGATTAAAATAACGTCGTCCACGCCGACTAACTCCGGCGCAACCGTTTTGACTTCCCGGCCCATTTGTAAATGGGCGTAATCCGGTCGGATGGCCAGCAACGCCGTAATGGAGCGGCGCGAACGCTGCACCGCCCGATTTTGCAAAAACTCGCCGATCTGATAGAACAGCATAACGCCGACGGCTTCGGGCAGTTCGCCGATCAGGATAGCGCCAATCGTCGCCAGGGACATGAGAAAATTTTCATCAAAAATCTGCCCGCGGCCGATATTTCGCGCGGCTTTCAGCAAAACTGTTCCGCCACAGACAATGTAGAGTGGGATGAACACTGCAAATCGGCCCAGGCCGTGCCAAAGCAGGATGAGTTGTGGGTCAAAAACAAGTCCGATGGCAAAAACAACGGCTACGCCGCCCAACAGCCAGGCATCTTTTTTCGACATGTCCGATGGAGTTGAACTATTGTGCCGGGTCGCTGCGTTGGAGATTTCTTCAATTGCTGCGCCGGGTTCCAGCTCGGTAATTGCCTGCTGTACGTCTGCGACACGATCTGTTTCCAATAGCATCGTGGCTGTGGAAAAATTTATAGCCACATCGCGTACAAAGTCCAATGTCTTAAGCCTGGCTTCCAGCCGGGCTGCACAATTGGCTCAATCTATATTCTTGAGGCGATACTTTTTCATTGTTTGCTCCGGGTTGTTACGGATATGCCAGGGCTGACGTGTCAAATTGTACACGCCGGAACTGTTTTGTCAATGCCAAACTTGGAAATTGGGCATTGTTCATTATTTACATGGATAAACAGGATGGACAGGATAAAATAAGAGTTTTTATAGTGCCTTTCCATCCTGTGCATCCTGTCTATCCATGCTCATTATTTACATGGATAAACTGGATGGACAGGATGAAATAAGAATTTTTATAGTGCCTTTCCATCCTGTGCATCCTGTCTATCCATATCCATTGTTCATTGCCCAATATTCCAGGCGAATTTCCCCGTCGCGCATCACACCGTAGCTGAAATCCTCAATCCAATTGCCGATGTTTAAGTACACGCCTTCCGCAAACTGCACCAACTCCGGCTGATGGGTGTGGCCGAAAATCACTACATCAAAGCCTTGCCGCAGATAATCCTGGGCAACGGCATGATAATCGGTCGGCTTAATTCGCCGATTACGCAGGCTGTGCTTTTTACCGCCGCGGTGCGAAAAAGTATCGGCTACCCAAATCCCAAAATCCGGATGCACCCACCGATACAGCCCGATTGCCAGCGGATGACGGATAATTTGCCGCATGGCCCGGTAGCGCGTATCGTTGGCCGCCATTCCGTCACCATGGGCGATAAAAACGCGCCGGCCCTGCAGCGTCAAACCAATCGGCTGATGATGCACGGCAATCCCCATCTCTTCCTGAAAAAAATGCGACATCCAAAAGTCATGGTTGCCCGGAATCATCTGAATTTGAATTCCGGCATCGGTCAGGATATTTAAGGCGTGGCAGAGCCAGAAGCATTTTCGGGGAATAACCGTCTGATAGTCAAACCAAAAATCAAATAAATCACCGTTGATGATTAAATGGGCCCGCTCTTGCCGAACCCGGTCAAACAGTTCGAGCAGCAGGCGCTTCTTACGGGCTTCCAACTCCCCGTAATGGCGTCCGATATGGGCGTCGGAGATAAAATAGACCGGTCTTTCAGGTTTCAATATAGTCTCTCCTAACCCGGGTTTTAACGCATAGACACTTTATCAGTAGCTGTATTTCACGGCGGCAAACCATTCCAGCGGGCGGTAAGGATAGGGATATTGACCGCCGTCATTGGCCGGGAAGCGATAGGCGCGGTCTAACAGATTGGTAGCGCTGAGGCTGTATTCCAGGCGGCCGCGGCGATAGCGCAATTTGGCGTCCCAATTGGCGTAGGCATCTGTTTTTAGCAGTTCCGGGGTCGTTCGTTCACTGCGCAGAAAAAGCTGGGTGGTTAATATTAAATCGGGGCGTAGATTGTAGGAAATGCCGGTATTCAAATGATGCGCCGCTAAAAAGCGGGTGCCAGTGTAAGCGCCGCCGTCGCGTTTCATTTGACTGTCAATGTAGCTATAGCTGAGCCAAACATGCTTGCCCTGCGCTTCCAGCTCCAGGCCCTTGATCTTGACGCTACCAACATTATCAAAGGGATTGGGATGGTTTGGATCACCATCGTCGACGGTGAAAATGGAATCAAAGACCCGGCTCAAGTAACCGCTGATTTGCAATCGAACCGCTTTGGTATAAAAGATGTAAGCCGCTTCTGCCGTGCTGATTTTTTCGGGTTCGATGTCTTTGTTGCCAATTATCGGGCCGAGATTAATCCCCAATTGCTCGAAACCGGACGGCGGGCGAAAGGCCGAGCCATAAAGTAGCTTGAGCGTATGTCCGGACTGA
This sequence comes from uncultured Gemmatimonadota bacterium, assembly GCA_964404765.1. Classification (GTDB taxonomy): domain Bacteria; phylum 4572-55; class 4572-55; order 4572-55; family 4572-55; genus CAYOLL01. Next base: position 8,871 of record CAYOLL010000088.1, read on the forward strand.
GGATTCCACACAAAAGCCAGGCGTGGATTGATCACATTACCGTTTTTGATATCACCAAAATGATCGTAACGAATGCCCAGCGTCAAACCCAAATTGGAGCGGACTTTCCATTCGTCCTGGGCGTAGACTGCCGTTTGCTTTCGGATATGATTCGGATAGGAAATCCAACCTTCCTCCGGCTTTGTGGAGACGACAATTTTTGCCGGCAAGGCCGCATCCCACAATGCGCCCCAGTAGCTGGCTTCTGCGCCGTACTGATTTTCGCGGGAGTACGTTCCGCCCAGCAGCAGCTTGTGCGCCCCAAATGACTTTTCATAGCTGACATCAAGTTGGGCGTGGTTATTACGTTGAATCGCGCCGATAAAATCTTCCGCGCCATAAGCCTTTTCCGGTGATTGCCGAAATTCTTCAGCCAGCGAGCCGTAAACCGGCAGCAGCAGAGTAGCCCAATCCCAAAACATGTAGGAAAAATGTGCGCCAATTGTTAATCCAGTGAATGGTCTTAGTTCGCCATTGACAAAAGTCTGCTTCAGCAAATACTTGTAGCGATCTTTGTTTGGCGTCGGATAAAAACCGGTTAAAAACGGGTGCAGATCGTGAAAAGTGTGCCAAAATTGAAAGCGGGCGCACTGATTTGGGGCGGTGATGTTAAAAGCGGCGTCAAAGCTGGGACGGATGCCGTCGGTAACTTCCTGGTAATCTTTCAATTCCAGACCGTGTCCTGAGCTTATCGAAGGGTGATTGCCGTAACTGTTATCGTAGCGTAATGATTCGTAGTAGCGTCCGTCTTCCGAAAAATACTTGGCCTGCGCGCCGATATTCCAGTTGCCCAACTGACGTTTGTAAAAGCCGTGCAAATTCAAGGAATTGTTCGCGCCAAAACTGCTTAGAATGCTTCCGCCGTCTGGGCCGGCCACGTCGCGGGTGATGATGTTAATGACTGATGCAAAGGCGTTGCCGCCATAAAGCGCCGAACCCGGCCCGCGAATGACTTCAATTCGCTCGATCATATCCACATTGATTTTGGTGGACATCCAGGGGGAGGCAAAGGTTAAGTCGTTAAATTTATTGCGGCCATTCAGTAAAAAGAGGGTCGTCTGACTAAAATCGTTCAGGACGCCGCGCACAAAGAACTCATCCACAGATTCGCCAAAACCCAGGCTGATCCGGCTGACATCAAAACCGGGTATCATGCGCACCAAATCGCCCAGCGTTTTTGCGCCCGAATCTTCAATTGTTTTGCGATCCAGCATGGTCACAATACCGGGTGTTTCGTCGATGGTCAGCGTCGTGCGGGTAGCAACGGCGATTTTGACATTGAGCAGCTCTTCCAGCGACAGTTCTTCAAAATCGTTGACAGTGACCGGATCACCGCTCGTTTGGGCCAAGGCCACACCCGTCCAAAATAAAATCCCTGCGATGACTGTTCGGAGACCTCTCATTTTTTTTAAGCGCCCTTTCGATTCAAAATGATTGATTCGACTCGTACAGCGTCTTCCGGGGTATCTACACCAATAGTGGCGTGGTTGGTATGGATTGTCAAAATACGCTGACCGGCGGCCAGGATGCGCAGTTGCTCCAGACTTTCCGCCAATTCCAGGGGATGAGGCTTCAGTGTGGTCAATTGCAGCAGGAAGTCGCAGCGGTAGGCGTATAAGCCGATATGCTTCCTTGCGATACGAAAACCGGCGCTTTGACGGGGATAGGGGATAGGCGCCCGTGAAAAATAAAGGGCATAGCCGGCATCGTCGCAAACGACTTTGACGACATTGGGATTATGCCACTCCTCTTCGTTTTCAAAGTCGGTTATGAGCGTAGCCATGTTCAGTTCCGGCCGGGTTAAAAAGGGTCTGGCCAGGGCGTCAATGTCCGCCGGGTCGATCAGCGGTTCGTCGCCCTGAATATTGATCACAACATCTTCGCTGCGGCGGGCCATGACTTCAGCCAGACGATCCGTGCCGCTCGGATGTGTCGAAGCGGTCATGATGGCTTTTCCGCCAAAACTTTTGACCGCTTCCACGATCCGTAAATCATCCGTAGCCACGACGACATCATCTAACAAAGTCGCTTTTTTAGCCTGCTCGTAAACGCGCTGAACCAGCGGCTTGCCAGCAATTTGCACTAAGCTCTTACCCGGAAAACGTGTTGAGCCGTAGCGGGAAGGAATGATACCGATGATTTGCATAAGATAAAATCCTACATGGATGGACAGGATATGCAGGATAAGAAAATGGCGCTCTTTATCTTGTTCATCCTGTCTATCCATGTTTTGACAACCTGATACATCAATTACGGCAGCTTCCGGACAATCGCAAAAGCGCCTTTACTGGTATAAATGCGGTTTGGATCGCCGATTTTGTCTTCCGGTGTTTTTTTCGCCGGCTCGGTCACTTCAAAGGTGGCGTCGAATTTGCGCCCGACCAATAAAATCGGCTTACCGTCCAGCAAAATACCTGACGTTGTTGCATCCAATTTCAGTTTAACTGTGCCTTTGCCGCCCAACGCATAACCATCAAGACAGTAGCTGCAGCCGGGAATTGCGGTTAGCTTTTGCCCGTCTTCTTCAAGACAGAGATTTCGGCCATCGCGTTGGATGCCGGCGCTGCCTTTGAGCGCGCCCTTGCCTTTTTCCACCATCACCATCGCCTTATTGCCTTTGGCCGAAACAAATTCGGGTTCCGGGAAAATCGCTTCGTCCCCGGCCAGCAAAAATTCTTTTTTGTCGGTTTGATGAATGGCGTCATCTTTGGTCAATTCCGCGCTGACGGCTTCGAAGACGCCGGCGCCGCTGTACTCTTTAGCGGGATCGACTTCCGGTTTTTTTGGATCGACTGGTTTGGACTTTTGGGCGGCTTTTTCGACCGTGAATTTGGCGGTAAATTTGCAGCCGGTTAGTAGCGGCGTTTTGCCGTCGATTGGCGCGGCGGCTTTGGCAATTGTTGTGAATGGCGAGGTGATGACTAATGTGCCTTCGCCCGGCGTATCGTAAGTGGCGGTGCGGTAGCGCCCTTTCCCGGTCAAGGCCGGCGGCGCAATGAGTGGTTTGGCCGGCAATTTGCCGCCGGCGTCGGCTTCCGATTTCAGCATCACTGCCGTCAATTTTCCGGCGGCGTCATCGCCGACGACGCACACGGCCCGCCCGTCGCGAAACAATGCCCCGGAGCCGAGCAATGTGATGTCGATGGTGATTGCTTCACCCGAAGTCGGGGTCAGCAGGATGCGGTCACCGGTGAGGAGGATGGAGTCGGCCATTGGTTTCTCAGGCTTTTGGCGACCCTAAGGGTTTCGCTCTTCAACCCTTAGGGTCTTCCATTGTAGAGGGAAAAACGCTAAGGGTCGAAAAGAAGTAACCTTAGCGTATCGTTCGCGTTCTATCGTTAAGCTTAGCTAATTGCCTTAAAATAGGCTTGCGCATCGGCCAATGCCGGCGTGAAAGTCAAACCGCTGCGAGCCTGAGCGTTGAGTTTCAAGACCATTTGGGTGATGCGGTCTTTCAAACCCGCGCCGTTATCCGCGCCAAAATAGGTTTTGTTTTCGGCGACGCAGTAGGCATTTTTCTCTGCATCGGTTGCAAATTTCTTGCTGCCTTTGCGCACGGCAACCAGCCCATCGGTTGCAGTGTTGAGCCGGGCCAGAATATCGGCGGCAGGCTTCGCGAAAATCTTGTTGACCACCGTAATATCCAGGTTCTTAAGCGCAGCTTTTTCCGTTGTCGAGCCTTGCATTTTCTTGGTGGACAAAAACTCCGCCGCTTCAAAAAGCCGTTGGACATATTTGGCCCCGCGGAACAAGAATTCCGGCGTGTCGCCGTAATGGGCAAAGTCCTTCAAAAAGTCGCCGAATTGCTCGTTGATGGATTGCAGCAATTGTTCAATGGTCAGACTCATCAACGCTTTATTAATCGCGTCCGTCAACGCCTGGCCGGATAAACCGGGGCTGGCCTTAGCCACCTGCACCCCGTCCACGACGTGGCGCAGCGCGCCCTCGCTCAGATAGGCTTCGCTGGCAAAAAAGATGGCCGCTGAAATCAGATCGGACACCCGCACATCGCCGGCGGCCGGGTTGCCGGTAGCGCCTATTTTTTGTTGATAGGCCCGGATGGCCCGCATTTTGGCCGTATACAGGTCATTGGTGGCCCATAAGACCAGATCGGCGTAGTCATGTTCCCATTTGAGGGCTTTGTAACGCAGCAACAATTGGGCGGCGGCCATTTCCTTGCTGGCGGCATTTTGGGCGGCGGCCATTTCCTTGCTGCCGGCATTTTTGACAAAGGTTTGCTCGGCCGGACTCAGGGCCGCCTCTGTAACTGTCGCTTTGGCTTTGGCTTCAGCATACATTTTTAGGGTTGCCGCATCATACTTTTTGGCATTGGTTGCCCGATCATCCAACTCGGTCAACAACTCATTCAAGTTGAGCAAGTATTGGGCGTCGGCCGTTTCGTAGCGGCTGCGGACAGCGACGGCGGCTTTGCTGTCTAACGCGCTCACCTGGCTTAGCAACGCTTGCAAGAACGTGTCCCATTCCGCACTGGACATATAGCGGCGCTGCTTGACTAATGCGCCCTCATCCTGGCCTTCGACCATCATATTATACATTTGACCGCCGACATCCGGCATGGTCAACCGCTTGTCGTCGGCGTTGAGCGGCAAAAAATCTTTGGCATACAAATTGGTATCGAAAATCGTGCCGGGCTGTTTGCCGAATTTTATCCGTACCAAATTGTTGAATTTCTCGATCACATCCACATCGGCCCCGGACACGTCGCCGCCGGTAATGCCGACCGTAATGTCGTAATCGGAGGTCAAATCCGTGCTGCCGACCGATTTGGTGACAATCGGCTTGTTCGGGTCTTTTTTGCAGGCGATGGCGTAGTTGCCGATCTCGCGATCCACAAAGCGTTTCCGATAGGCCAGGATCAGCAGCATATTGAAAGGTGTGGGTACATACGTTGCTTTGACCGTATTCCAATTCGGAATTTCCAAATCCGGCAGCGGCTTGTCAGCCGCAAACAGTTGATCGGCCACGACATCAAACTTGTCGCGTTTCTTCTCTGTGAGTTTGTCATTAGCGGCAATGGCATCGTTTATTGCGGTTTCCTTGCTTTTGTTTTCCAACAAAAAGGTGTCGATTTTGATTCCCATCGTAATTTTCTCCGGTTAAAATGAAAATATGAACATAATGTGAGAGTAAGAAGATCGCGCTAATCTTATCGCCATGTGAAAAAATGATAGCCTGATCCCATGGGTCAATCTACGCTGCCTCTGCTTTTAATTGATTGAGTTCCTGTTGCAGGTGATTGATCTTGCCAAATAACTCTTTTGTTGCCTCAATCAATACCGGAATCAGGCCATTATATTTAACCGTCTTGTAATCAGCCAACATACCGACCAGTTCCGGAAAAACTTTCTCCACTTCTTGCGCCGCCACGCCAAATTCCGACTCAGCGCCACGATCTTCTTCCTGCCAATTGAAGGATATGCCCCGTACAGATAGCAGCTTGCTTAAGGCGTTCTCAATCGGCTTAATATTGCGTTTAAGCCGAATATCGGAAACGTTGCTTCCACTAGCCCATCCGACGGCGCCGTTTCCGGTATCATAAATAACCAGATTTCGGTCATTCTGCATAACTAACTTGTACCTTCCGCTCGACGAAACCAATGAACCGTTGATAACCCCCGTCACATCCAGATTGCCATTAACCTGCAAATAGTCCCATATTTTGACGATACGACTACTACCGGTCTGACGACCTAAAATCATTAGAGCGCCATAATCTTTTGCATTTTCGATGGCTGCAAACCCTTCTGGATTGCCTAAGCCGCTGTGATTGTGATCCGTTTTGGTAAAGTAGATATCGGAGTTATTCAGCTTGATCGCGGCAGATACTCTTAATTCCCCGTTGACATCCAATTTTGCGACCGGCTTGTCCGTGCCAATGCCGACATTACCGGTGCTGGGATCGGCATTTATAATTAAATCCGACCAGGCGTTTAAAGCCGCGTTATGCCCACCAAGCCACGCTTTATCATTAAACTCGCCCATGACAACGGCGTTTTTGGGGCCACCCGCAACGACCCGCCCCCGCCATGCGTTGGTTGAGGAGACATTTTCAAGCACATGCAGTCGGACCTGACCGCCCGGAGTTGTGGTGCCGATGCCGATATTGCCGCCGGCATTGACTCTGAGCCGTTCAGCGCCGTTAGTATAGACGGCCAATTCGCCTCCGCCTTGTTGGTGCAAACCCGTGTCGTTATCGCCGATGGCCAGATGAATTTTGGGATCGGCCACGCCAATACCCACGTTACCGCCTGCGGGTATGGTCATTTTCCCATTTTGAAAATTAACCCCGTCTTTGCCGGCGACAATAACCGGCCCGTCTTCGGCATAAATGCCATACATATACCAGGCTGCGCCCACGCGCAAACCCGTGCCGTCTTTTTTCTCGCTGTCTTTAAAATAATTACGTCCGGCGGCGCCGGCCATTTCCACGCCGTTCGCTTTCAAAGTGCCGCTAACGCTCAAACTGCCGCTAATTCCCACATTCCCATCGCTTTTGACCACCAGCTTCGCCGTCTCTTTGCCTTCGACTGCGCCGGATGACAGGATAATATCGCCGCATTCGCGCAGTTCCAGCTTGTTTTCAGAGCGGCGGAACAGGATGCGGTGTTTATCGTCAAAACTGCGGATTTCGCCGTTATCGGCAAAAGACAGGCTCTTGCCCGATCCGACGGCAATATCGCTATCGGCGCTGAACTTGCCGGTCACTTTCAATTCGCCTTTGACGGTATCGCCGGCGCGATTGACCTTGTCGGTTTCCAAACGGACGGTTTCCTGGCTCATGGCGTTCCAATCGGCGGAGCGAATGAGGTCACCGCTTTTTTTCTCGGCATGGGTGTATGGCATTGCAAAACTCCTTTTTAATGCAGCCGCTTCTCATCGGCTACGAAACTCGCATTATGTGAAATGATTGCATGATGATTATTCTTTGACATCTATTTTTAGAAAGCGATAGTTTAATCTGCGAACAATAGCATAGCAAGTAAAAAATAGACTATCGTTGGATTGATTGCAAACTGAAGTTTGCTACTCGGCTTTGGGTGTAATATCCAAAATACGGTGCGGAGGAAAGCGGATTAGAGATTCATGGGGTAGAGTCGCGGAGCGATAAAACACAGTTTTGTCGAATGCGTCCAAGCTGCAAAGACGTAAAGTAAAGAATCTTTTTTGCAGCTTGGCGCAGTGACATGGGGTCTTTTTGGTTTCTATCTTAAACGAGGAAGGCAGCATCGCTAAAACGGGGGCTTTACTTACGCTTAGTATATTCCAATTGCCTTTTTAATTCTTTCAGTTGTGCTTTTAAACTGGCAATTTCAACATCGCGCTCTTCCAGTTGCTTTTTGACGTCCTCATTTTTGCGCGAAATCTTCGTCACGTGCAGATTGTCGGTTTCCCGCAGCCGGTGGCTGAATGTTTGAATCAGGCGCAAAAACACCGACGGATACTTTTGAATTAGACTCAGGTAGTGTTTTTTATCAAATTCAACCAACCAGCACTCTTTTTCGGCAATGACATCCGCCGAGCGGGGTTGTTCTTCGATCAGCGCCATTTCACCAATCAACTCGCCGCGCTTGCGAATACCCAACAAGGTCTCGGTCTCACCGCTTTTGCCAGGCACTTTTTTTACAATTTTGACGCTGCCCGAAATAACCACATAAAAATTTCGACCAATGTCACCTTCTTTAATAACAGTCGCGCCTTCGGCGTGGTTGGACAGGACAATTTCATCACGCAGCGTTTTTCGCTGCTCGTCAGTCAGTTCTTTAAAGAACGAAATGCCCTTTAGAGGATCAGCTTTTTCAAAATTCATTGCTTTTCTCCTTAAATTTGGGTTGTCTAAGCCGATTAGAACGCATTCCATTGCCTATGGAAATGCGGCCTGCTTCAATAGAATTGTCAATGCTGATTTTATTATACGTCAAACACTTCAAATTGTCAAAATGAAAACGATTCCCAGTCAGAAATTTTTGCCGGATGCACTATAACCTGAATAATTCATAAATTGTACCTATTCAGTCACTAATGAGCACGAATAGACACGAATACGAAAAGACATTACCGCCTTATTCACCCGAACTCAATCCTGTCGAACGAATTTGGCAGGCCCTAAAAGACAAACTGGCCTGGCAAACTTTTAACGGGCTTGAAAATTTGATCGAAACCGTTTGCCAAAAAGTCCGGGACCAATTTTATCAGCCGCAGCGTAATTAAGATACGACATGGGGAATTAAGCGGCAAGGGGCGGGAAGGATGAGCCGTAGAACGAGCTTTTTCGCAGCTAGGCGTCCGGCTGAATTTCAAAGGTGAAGCGATAGAACATATCAATACTGGCTTCCCAACGGTTTGGGTAAGCCTGCATTTTTAACCCGCAGCGAGGGATGTTTGATGTTTTGCAAGAAGAGGAATGACGCTGCTCAAGTAGGACCCTATTTTCGAAAGAACAGGTGTCAATGCGCCGGAGGCGAGTCCATCGCTTCCGGCTTTTTCATTTTTGACAATTTCAGTTGCGCAGACTGCCATAGTTTTGTATCATGTACCCCTAATATTTGAGGGTTTATTGCGAACTTCATAACGCGGTAAACCGCAACTGTAGCGCGAATCGCCTTATTCGCGCGTGTGCGATTTAGGCAAATCGCACTACATTTCCTCAACATTCTCGCGCACAGCGCAAATGTAGTCTTATATCAATACTCTGCGCTCTCTGTGCCTCTGTGGTTGATGAATAATTCAGGATAGGCGAGCAGTCTAAAAATTTAAAAAATGGTCAAAAATATCTTGACAGAAAAGCACAATTTGTGGATAATAATGCCGTCTTTTTATCAGCCCAAAATACGCCGGCATCGCGCACAGTCAAGTTGGGTCTGATAAAACCGGGGGACAGCAGCTTTTTCAACAATTCCATCTATGATCCGGGCGCAGTTTATTTTTACCTGACAGAGCCTGACCATTCTCGTCCGGATTTTTTTTAATTGGATTTCCGCGCAGCTTAGCCGCGGGCCAATCTGCTATTGCTCCCCCGTCTAACGTCGAACATTCACAGTGTCGATTTCATACATTTTAGACAAGGGGGATACCATGTCAGCTTATTTCCGCATTTTTTCCGCACTGTTTGCTGCCTTATCAATGTTTTTCATTTACACCCCAACTTTGACCTATGCCGCGCCCGGTGATTTAGACACGACCTTTGACAGTGATGGCAAAGTGACAACGGCTATTGGCGGCAATCACGATCAAGCCCATGGCATCGCTGTTCAAAATGACGGGAAAATTTTGCTGGTAGGTGGCAGTCACAATGGAAGCAATTATGATTTTGCCGTTGTACGCTATAATACCGACGGATCTTTGGATACGAGTTTTGATAGCGACGGCAAGGTAACAACCGCAATTGGCGGTAGTCATGATATGGCATATGATTTAGCAATACAGAGTGACGGTAAAATTCTCGTGGCGGGTAGCAGCGGTCATTTTGCGCTGGTTCGTTATAACAACAACGGCTCTTTGGATACAAGTTTTGATACCGATGGTATTGTCACAACCGATTTTGGCAATAGTTCGTGGGGTTATAATGTTGCGCTACAAAGCGATGATAAAATTGTTGTCGCCGGACAGTACTGGAATGGCAGCAATTTCGACTTTGCCGTGGCCCGATATAACAGTGATGGTTCCTTGGATACGGCCTTTGATAGCGATGGTAAAACCACAACCGCTATTGGTAGCGGTGATGATGATGCCTACGGTATGATCATACAAAGTGACGACAAGATTGTTGTGGCAGGGGGAAGTTTCAATGCCAGCAGTTACGACTTTACACTGGTTCGCTATAACAATAACGGTTCTTTGGATACAACCTTTGATAACGACGGTAAAGTTAGAACCGTTATAGGCGGCGACGCCGGAAATCCTGGCTTGGCGGTGCAAAGTGACGGCAAACTTATCGCGGCTGGTAATAGTTATAATGGCGCTAATTACGATTTTGCGCTTGCCCGGTATAACAGTGACGGTTCGTTAGATACGACTTTTGATACGGATGGCATCGTGACTACCGATTTTAGCGGCAACGAATACGGCGCTGACGTGACTTTGCAAAGCAATGGGAAAATTATCGTTTTGGGTCGTAACGGTGATTTTGCGTTAGCTCGCTATAATAGTAACGGTTCTTTGGATACAAGTTTTGATACCGATGGCAAATTGACAATTTCTTTTGACACGGGAGTTGACGACGGTTATCGGGTGGCATTGCAAAACGACGGCAAAATTCTCGCTGCCGGCTATAGCCGTATCGGCAGCACGGACGATTTTGCATTGGCACGCTTTGAAGGCGACCCGCCGGCAGAAATCAACCTGCTTGGCAACGGCAATACCATCGTCAACAACGACAACACGCCGATCATATCCGACCACACCGATTTTGGCAGTGTCTGCCTGAGCAGCGGCAGCGTCAGCCGTACCTTTACCATCCAGAACACCGGCGGCGCGAACTTGAGCCTGACCGGCGCGCCTTTGGTCAGCCTGAGCGACAATACCCACTTTAACGTCACCACCCAGCCGACCACGCCGGTAAGCGGCGGCGGCAGTACGACCTTTACTGTGCAGTACGATCCGACCGTGGCCGGGACGCACACCGCGATCGTGTCCATTGCCAATGATGACGGCGATGAAAACCCGTACACCTTTACGATCCGTGGCACGACGAACTTTGTAGTTACCTCTACCGGCGACGGCGCGGACAGCAACACCGGCGACGGCGTGTGTAACGACGGCACGGGTTATTGCACCCTGCGCGCCGCCATCCAGCAGGCCAATGCCTGCGCCGGCACGGACAATATCTACTTTAATATCCCGGTGACGGACGCCGGGTATGTGGCCGGCCCGCCGGATTATTGGAGCATTGCCCCGGCTTCCGCTTTGCCGACGATTACCGGTGCGGTGGTGATAGACGGCTATACCCAGCCGGGCGCAAGCGCCAACACGCTGCCCCAGCCCAATACCGATGCCGTGCTAAAGATTGAGTTACGGGGGGATAGCGCCGGCAGTGCCAATGGCCTCTCCATTAGCGCCGGCAGTTCCACGGTGCAGGGACTGGTTATTAATCGTTTTAGTGGCTTGGCTTCTGGATTTGGAATTCGTCTGACGACCTCTGGCAATAATGTGATTGCCGGGAATTATATCGGGACAAATATTACTGGCATGGCCGACTTGGGCAATTCATCAAATGGCGTTCACATAATCGCCGTGCCCAACAACTTAATTGGTGGCACAGTGGCTGCAGTGCGCAATATTATTTCCGGAAATGACGATAATGGCGTCCTCATCTCAAACGTCGGGGCGACCGGCAACCTGGTGCAAGGCAACTATATTGGTACGGACGTGACCGGTACGACCAATCTGGGCAACTTCTCCACTGGTGTTGCCATGTCCAGTGCCCACAACAACACCATTGGCGGCACAACGGCCGGGGCACGCAATATCATTTCCGGGAACGGCTATGGCGTTTATATCGTGAGCGCCATGGGTAATCTGGTACAGGGCAACTATATCGGCCTGGATGTGACCGGCACGGCCGATTTGGGCAATTCTGGGCCTGGTGTTGACATCTTTTTCGATGCCCCCAACAACACTATTGGCGGCACGACGGTCGGGGCGGCCAATTGGATTGCTTTCAATCGCTTGGGTGGAGTCTATGTCTTCGAAAGCACTGGCAATCTAATCTCTACCAATGCCATTTTTTCCAATACCGGCCTGGGTATTGATCTGGAGCCTAGTGGGTTTACCGTCAATGATACCAACGACCCGGACACTGGCCCCAACAATCTGCAGAACTTTCCAGAGATCAGCGCCATCAGCATTGACGGCAGCGGCAATCTGCTGATCACCTATCTGGTCAATTCCAGCACGGCCAACAGCGCCTATGACCTGACCATCGAGTTTTTTGAAGCCGATAGCTATGTCAGCGGTGAGGGCAAGACACTGCTCGGCAGCCATACTTACACATCCGCTATGGCCACGACCACAACAACGGTGGACCTGGGCAATGCCGCCGCCCTGGGGATCACCTATGGCGATCCCATCGTCGCCACCGCCACCGATGCCAATGGCAACACCTCGGAGTTTTGTCTACCCGGTTGGACGGTGGGCAATTTAGTCTGGACGGATACCGATGGGGATGGTATCAAGGATGGCGGCGAGAGCGGCCGAAACAGCGTGACCGTCGAATTGTATAGCAGCGATGGCACGCTGCGCGGCTCAACGACTACGGCCGGCGGGGGTTTGTATAGCTTTAGCAATTTGTGGCCGGGCGATTATTATGTGAAGTTTATCCGTCCGAGCGGCTTTGGCTTTAGCCAGCAGGATCAGGGCGCTGATGACACGGTGGACAGCGATGCCAGTACCGTGACCGGAATAACCGCAACGACCACGCTGACAAGCGGCGAAACCGATAATAGTTGGGACGCCGGTTTAATCCCCATCACGGTCACGCTGAGTCTGAGCGGCAGTCCCTTAGCCGAAAACGGCGGCGTGGCCACAGTCACCGCGACTTTATCCGCCATCTCCGCTCAGGATGTGACGGTGAATCTGGGCTTTACCGGCACGGCGGCGGGCAGCGGCACGGACTATACCGCCTCGGCCACTTCGATCACCATTTTAGCGGGCAACCCGACCGGCAGCATCACCCTGACCGGCGCTGATGATGCGCTCTATGAGGGCGCTGAGACGATTATCGTGGACATCAGCGGCGTCACCAACGGCACAGAAAGCGGGACGCAGCAGGTAACAGCCACCATCACGGATGACGATCCTCAACCAACAATAACCGTGGCCGACCTGGGTGTCAGTGACGCGACCTTTTACCGGGGCACGCCCAATAACGCCGCAACCGGCTTTAGTTTGACGGCCAGTCTCAGCGGCGTCGTTTTTAAAACCCTGACCACGACCACCGGCGGCAGTTATGTGCCGGCCGATTTCAGCGCCATTCGGTTGTGGCAGTCTACCGACGCGGATTTCTCCACGACCGGCGACAATACCTTGCGAGCTACTCAGGCGACCATTCCGGCCTCCGGCGGGACGGCCTCTTTGTCCGGTTTTTCCGTGACCATCAATGCCGGAGCGACGGTCAATTTCTTCCTGACCGTTAATGTGGGCGGCTGTAACACCGCGGCTAACACGGTGTCTCTGTCCATCAATGCCGGCGGCGATTTGACCTTTGCCGTGGCCCCGACCGTTTCCGGGACGTTTCCTTTAACCGGCGCGGGCCAGACGTTGGATAATATTATCAAAGTGGTCAACACCGGCAACAGCGGGGTCGGTTCCTTACGCAATGCTATCACCATTGCCAACTCCTGCGCCGGGACAGATACCATTTATTTCAATATCCCGGCAACAGACGCCGGTTATGTGGCCGGCCCGCCGGATTATTGGAGCATTGGTCCAATCACGGCCCTGCCCACGATTACCGGCCCGGTGGTGATTGACGGTTACAGCCAACCGGGGGCGCTGGCCAATACCCTGGCCCAGCCAAATACCGACGCCGTGCTCAAAATCGAACTGCATGGGAACGACGCTTGGCTGGCTGGCAATCAAACCAGCGGCCTCACTATTAGCGCCGGCAATTCCACGGTGCAAGGACTGGTTCTTAACCGGTTTGTGGGTCCGAGTGGAGGACATGGAATTGTGTTGACCACTGCAGGCAATAATGTAGTGACCGGGAATTATATAGGGACGGATATTACTGGCACAGCCAGTTTAGGTAATACCGGAAATGGTGTTTTCATCAACGGTGTCCCCGGCAACACCATTGGTGGCACGACCGCCGCGGCGCGCAATATCCTTGCAAGCTTTGGCGGCGTCCGTATCGACAACGCTGGGGCAACCAACAATTTGGTGCAGGGCAACTATATCGGTGTAGACGTGACCGGCACGGTCAACTTGGTTGGTTCGTATGGTGTTTACATCAATAACGCCCCTGGTAACACCATTGGCGGCACGACGGCCGCGGCGCGCAATATTATTTCGGGGCATGTCAATTGGGGTGTTATTATTCAGTTCGCCGGGGCGACCGGTAATCTGGTGCAGGGCAACTACATTGGCCCGGACGTGACCGGCACGACCGATCTGGGCAATTCCGTGCATGGTGTTTACATCAATAACTCCTCCGGCAACACCATTGGCGGAACGACAGCCGGGGCGGCTAATTGGATCGCGTTCAATAACCAGGATGGGGTTTATGTTCAAGCCGGCACAGGCAACAGCATCTCCGCCAATTCCATCTTTTCCAATACCGGTCAGGGCATTGACTTGGGCACGAATGGGGTGACAGCCAATGATGCTGACGACCCGGACACCGGCGCTAACAATCTTCAAAACTTTCCGGAGATCAGCGCCATCAGCATTGACGGCTCCGGCAACCTGCTCATCACCTATTTGGTCAGTTCCACCACGGCCAACAGCGCTTACGACCTGACTATCGAATTCTTTGAAGCCGATAGTTACAGCAGCGGGGAAGGCAAGACACTGCTCGGCAGCCATACTTACACCTCGGCTATGGCCACAACAAGCATTACTGTGGATCTGGGCAATGCCGCTGCCCTGGGCATTGTCTACGGCGATCCCATCGTGGCCACCGCCACCGACGCCAACGGCAATACTTCAGAATTTAGCTTACCCGGCTGGACTGTGGGCAACTTAGTCTGGACCGATACCGATGACGATGGCCTCAAGGATGGCGGCGAGAGCGGTCTGGACGGCGTGACTGTCGAACTGTATGACAGTGACGGGATACTGCGCGGCTCAGCGACCACGGCTGGCGGTGGTCTCTACAGTTTCAGTAACAGTCTGTGGCCGGGCGACTATTATGTCAAGTTTATCCGGCCGGCTAATGTTGCGCTGAGCGTCCCGGATCAGGGTGGCGATGATACGGTGGACAGCGATGCGAATCCCACGACCGGACTAACCGCGACGACAACCTTAATCAGCGGTGAAACCGATAACACCTGGGACGCCGGTATGTCGGTCGACGCGGATAACGACGGCGACCCGGACGTGACCGATTGCAATGACGCCAATAATGCCATCTATACCGGCGCTACTGAAAGCTGTGACGCAGTGGATAGTGATTGCGACGGCAGTTTGGTGGACGGGTTTGCCAACTTTGACGGGGATAGCCAACCGGATTGCGTTGACCCGAATGACGACAACGATGCCGACCCGGATGTGACGGATT
>CAYOLL010000089.1:0-23815 GCA_964404765.1 uncultured Gemmatimonadota bacterium
CATTCCGGCATGACATCGAATTGAAATGCAATTTCTAACCCTTAATCAGTATAAACACAAGGCCGGATTGATGCAATTGACGCGCGTAATTACGATTTGCAAAAAACAAAAGCCCAACCTCAGTTTTAGACCGGGTTGGGCAACTTCTCTCGCAGTTTCGATAATCGGGATAATGCGGACCGATCAAAAAACTATCAGACTTTAGCCGGCGCCCGGCGCTCTGAGCGGTCGGAACGGTTTGAAAAACGTTCGCGGCCACCGCTGCGCTTGCGATAATTTTCTACATCGAGTTTGACTTTTTTCGTGTCAAAGCCCTTGTTTTCCGCAATTCGGCGGAGCAAATGCTCCATAGCGTCTAATGTCCGCCCGCTGCGTCCGATGAGCAGGCCGCCCATATCTTCCGCCGACGCAATGTTCAAATGAACAATCCCATTGGCGTTTTCCATATCAAGACTTACATTACCAAAACCCATTTTTTTCAAGATTTGGCTTAACTTGTCCGAATAAAAAATAGCTTCATCTTTGCGGGCTATTTCAACTTCAGCAGGCTTCCGGCCAATAAAACCTAAAAAACCTTTGCTTTCCGTTGCGACAACACGAATTGACGCGTCGTCCCGATCAATTTTCAGCTCGGCTAAACCATTTACAATGGCTTCTTCAACCGTGCTGCCTTTTGCTAATACTTTGCTCATGTTTTAGTTTCCTTTCGATAGTCTAAAGTTGTATTTCAAATATTGTCGGTCGTCTAATTTCGTCTAAACCAGATTGATCTGTTAAACGAATAGATACTTTCAATTATCTCAAGTGCTTAAAATCATCGTCTCTTAAGGTTGTTTTTATTTCTTTGGAAGGGAGATTTACTTTACAATAACATAATCGCCGGCCTCCTTTTTCTTGGCGCTGTTAATAAACGCCTGCTGAATAATCGTCAGGATATTGTTCACAAACCAGTATAAAATCAAACCGGTGGCCCACTGAAATGAAAAAATAGTGAAAACCACAGGCAGCATATACAGCATCATTTGCTGACGCGGATCTATCGCCGTTGAAGATGAGGACATTTTTTGGGTGACAAACATGCTGCCACCCATCAATAACGGCAAAATAGCGCCAACGATAGAGATGTCCGGATTTTGGGATAAATCCGTCAACCACAAAAACTGGGCGTCGCGCATATAAATCGTCGTTCGCATTACATTATACAGGGCCATAAAGATCGGCATCTGCACCAAAATAGGCAGGCAGCCGCTCAGGGGGTTGATTTTGTGCGTCTGATACAGCTTGAGCATTTCCTGATTGAGCTTTTGCGGGTCTTTTTCAAACTTCTTTTTGAGCCGCTCCATTTCCGGTTGCAACTCTTGCATTGCCTTCATGGATTTAAGCTGTTTTTGCATCAGCGGATAAAAAACAATCTTGGTCAAGATTGAAAAAATAACCACGACCAAACCGTAATTGGGGATAAATTTCTTGAGGAAAGTCAAAATTCCCAGAATAAGTCGGCTTAACGGCTCCATCCAATCCCAGCCAAAATCAACAACGCCTTCCCAATTTTGATGATACGTCTTTAAAATTTCGTAATTCTGCGGTCCCAAGTAAATTTGATAATCGGCCTGATTATGCCCCAATGTTTCACCGGGAATACGCCAACTGGCCTGAATAAGATGCGCGTCCTTCTCGTCACTCCAAAAGGTCACATCCTGCAGCTCGGTATTTTGCGGGGCAACAATAAAGGCAAAATAATGATTCTTAATCCCCAACCAACGGTATTCAGCGTCGCTCTTGATTTCATGTTTTTTACTGATTTTGCCGTAATCATAATTGATGATTTCGCTGTCGGCATCCAGCATCCCGGCTAAAAACTGCTCTTCGGTGGAAATATCGCGTTCCGTTAAATTAAGCCCGCCTGACCAGGTGAAATATACATCGTGAGCGCCTAAATCGACTTGCCGGGTTTGAATATCCAATTCCAATGAATAGCCCGTATTGCTGACAATATAAGAGACAATAACTTCGCGATCGCCTTTGCGCGCGCTTAGCAGAAGGGTATCCACGGCGCCGGCGCCGGTCAAAGTAATCTCTTTTTTGTTGGGCTGAAACGTAACTCTCGAGAAATCGACCGTATGTCCGTCTATCGGCATGGCAAACGTCATATTCTTTGTGGACTGATGACGTTCGATCAAACCGAGTTTTTCAACCCGCGCACCTTCCAGATAGCCCTTAAACTTTTCCAACAACCAGGATTGAAGCGCCGCACCGCGCGTATTGACTTCGGCCATGTAGTAATCCGTTTTTATGGTAACGATCTGACCCGGTGATGTAAGGTCAAACTCCCCTCCCGCTGCGCCTGTGGAATCCGCTGCTATTGCGGGGACGCTGTCAACCAATGCCGGCACCCGGACCATATCTGACGCGACGACAGAATCTACTGTCGCAGTCCCCGAATCCTTGGGGTGATCCGTTGACGGCGGCAACATGACCGAATACCAGACCATGGTGGTCAAAAAAATTAAAAACATCGCCAAAATCAGGCGCTTTTCCATAAATGCGTATTATCTCCAGGTTTTAAATGCCTAAGGCACCGGATCATAACCGCCGTCACAAAACGGATGGCAGTGTAACAATCGCTTGATTGTCAGATACAGCCCTTTTAATGCGCCGTATTTTTGAATGGCCTCAAGTCCATATTGGGAACAGGTCGGCGTAAAACGACAAGCAGGTGAAAAAAGCGGCGAAATAAACAGTTGATAAAATCGGATCAAACTTATTAAAATCAAACGGATCATTGTGCGACAGCACTCCGTCCAAAAAGAGCCGTGATATACGCTTTAAACTCACGACGGGTGTACGGAAGAACAACCGGACGTATAATCAGAACTGCTTTTTGGCCAGGCAGAAGCGCATCCGGTATTTCTTGCAACCAACCACGAATCCGCCGCTTTATCCGATTACGAACTACCGCCGTACCGATCGCTTTCTTTACACTAATGCCTATTGCCGGCGTGTCATTGCCGTCCTGAAGCACATAGCAAACAAGCCCGTGCTTGCTCCGACGGATGCCGTTTTCCAACACCCGCTTAAAATCAAATCCCTTAAGCGGTTTTATTTTCAAATGCCGGGTTACTCCCAAAAAAAAATCACGTTGCCTGCGTACCACATGTTGCCCACAGTGAACGTGACTAAGCATTTTAGATGAATATACAATCGCATTGTCCGAAGATCAGACGGATCAACACGGGCATAAACGCTTACGACCTTTCGAGCGTCTCCTTCTTAGGACCATGCGCCCGCTTTTTGAACTCATTCTTTTACGAAAACCATGATCGTTGGTACGCTTACGACGGCTGGGTTGAAAAGTCCGTTTCATCTATTCCTCCAAATCGGTTGTTCTTGAGAGACCATATTCTCCTTATAAATTAGGTTGGCAAAATAGACCATCAAGCGAAACTTGTCAAGAAAATTTTATGACGTAACGGTTTTTAACTTGACAGTGGCCACTACATCCTCTAATATTCACCGCTTGGGTATTCTGTTTTAACAGGCATGCTCACGTCGTTTTAAATGGCAAGCTTTTGGAAAAAGGGTTGCCGTGCCCCGTCGCTGCCGCATATTGAAAATAGCCATCGGTCAGCATTAATTTCCTGAATGCTATATGCGTCACAAAATTTTTAAATGCTTCTAAAATGTTTATAGGAAATGAGTTGTACTTTTAAGAATTTTATTTGTATTAGCAATCTCAGATTTTAGTGAAAACCGTGATGCGAACTGCCGATCTATCTTTATAACAAGTGATGCGCTTTTTCAGAACCCCTTTTCTATATTACCACTATTATTCAGAATGCCTAACACCTACGATCTTCGCCCGATTTTGCACCCTTACCTCTTTAAATCGTCGGACAGAATTATTTTGGTGTTTCGCAAATATCTTTGCGAGGTGCGTTTTTTGCGGCGATGCCGTCTCCACGTGATTACAGGGAATTGCTTTGCAAAAACGGCGTGCAGAGACAATTCGGTTAAAAATGCCTGTTTATTTTTGTCCAACTTTTTATCTATGTTATTTCTATTATAATTTAAATTTTATTAGGGGAGACTTTTCATGTCTGTAGCTTTAACCCCGGCTCAAATATGGCAGCAAGCTTTAGAACAAATACGTCACGCTGTTAATAAAGCGACTTTTGAAACCTGGTTTCGACCGACGCTGCCCATTTCATTAGACGGTGACAAATTTATCGTTGAGATTCCTAACCAGTATTTTAGTGAATGGGTTGAAGGGCGCTATTTGAGTTTGATCAAAAATGCCTTGCGGGAAGTCACCGGACGGCCAATCGAAATTGAATATCAGGTTGCGCAGCAAACGGAAAGTATTGCAGAAATCAATATCCCGCATAAACCGGCGAAAATGCGCATCAGTCCGGCGCCAATGGAAACCGGGCTGAATATGCGGTACACCTTTGATTCGTTTGTAGTCGGCAAAAGCAATCAAATGGCTCATGCCGCCGCCAAACGCGTTGCCGAAACTCCGGGCCGGACCTACAATCCTTTGTTTATTTATGGCGGGGTCGGGCTTGGCAAAACGCATATTATGCACGCTATCGGTAATGAGGTTTTGCAGCATAACAAAGGAAAAGCCGTCGTTTATGCCTCCTCCGAGCATTTTACCAACGACCTGATTGCCGCAATTCAACACGGCGAAACCCTAAAATTTCGCGAAAAGTATCGCAGCATCGATCTGCTCTTCATTGACGATGTGCAGTTTTGGGCCGGTAAAGATGGAACTCAGGAAGAGTTTTTTCATACTTTTAATACGCTCTACGATGCGCACAAGCAAATTGTGGTTACCAGCGACCGTCCACCCAAGGAGATTCCTACTTTAGAGGAACGGCTGGTTTCGCGTTTTGAATGGGGCCTGGTCACAGATATTCAGCAGCCGGATTTAGAAACGCGCGTGGCGATATTGAATAAAAAAGCCGAGCGCGACAACATCATATTGCCGGAGGACTTGACCTTTTATATCGCTAAAAATATTTCTTCCAATATTCGCGAACTGGAAGGCGCGCTGATTCGGATGCTGGCTTTTGCTTCGCTATCAAATCGCGATGTCAACATGGAACTGGCGTATGAAGTGTTGCCAAAAATCAACAGCATCATCAGCAAACCGATCACTATTGACCTGATTGTCGATAAAGTTTGTGAGCACTTTGTTGTTTCACATGAAGAAATCGTTTCAAAAAAGCGAACAAACAGCGTCGCTTTTCCACGTCAGGTTGCCATGTATTTATCGCGACAATTGACAGACGGTTCACTCAATGAGATCGGAAATGCTTTTGGCGGGCGCGACCACACAACAGTCATGCACGGCATTGAAAAGATTACAGAAATGATCAAATCGGACCCGGCTTTTCGCGCGAAAGTAACCGATTTATCGAATTATATTGCCAGTTGATAACCTTGTGGATAACCTGTGTGTAAAATGTTCACAGTTTTGCGAACTCGGTTTGGTTGTGGAAAGCATGTGGATAGTATCCGACTTATCAAGATGTTATCCACAAGTAAATTAGGGCAATGAAGCGAGCTAAGATGTGTTGGAGAAGATAGATAGTAAAAAAAAGGGCGAACTTATCCCGAAATCCACAGAACCTACTACTACTACTAAGAAATATAATTAACTTTACAAGTAGTGTATTTTATGTGGATAGAATTTCATTTAGAAGGAGACTTAGATGCAAATTTCAATTAGCCAGCGTTCGTTTGCGGATGCTATTTCTGCAGTTCTACAAGTTGTTCCTACCAGAACGACATTACCGATTTTAGGCAATGTTCTAATTTCGGCGGAAAGTAACATGCTCCAGATTTCTGGAACGGATTTGAGCGTCGGTATTCGGACAAGTGTTGCGGCTGACGTGCAACGTCCGGGTACGATGACGATACCGGGCCGACGTTTGAGTGAAATCGTGCGCGCCTTGTCGGAGGACAAGCCGATTCAGTTGACGGTTGAAGGATACCAAATAACCATTGAAAGCGGGCGCACTGTTTTTCGTCTGACCGGAATAGATGCCGAAGAGTATCCTAATTTTCCTGAAATAAAAGGGCAGCAAAAAGTTGAAATGGCCAGCGACGGTTTCTTTCGCCTGGTCAATAAAACCGCCTACTCGGTTTCCAACGATGAAATGCGTCCAACTCTTAACGGCGTTTACTGGAAAGTTCAGCCGGAAGAAATGATTATGGTGGCCACAGACGGTCATCGTTTGTCCAAGATATCGCAGAAATTGCAGGCAGACGATGTTAGCATCAAGGGCACAGCGTCTATTGGCGTCATTATTCCACCAAAAGCATTGAATTTTTCCCAAAAGCTGTTTAGCGCCCAGGATCGCCTGACGTGCTATTTGGACGCAAATTTTATTATTTTTCAAGCCGGCGACAGCTATTTATATTCGCGGTTAATTGAAGGGACTTATGTCAACTATGAGCAAGTGATTCCCGCGTCCAACAGCAAAATACTCCGAATTAACCGCAACGAGCTTGGTCGTTCTTTGCGCCGTGTTTTGATTGTGGCGGACCCGCTAACCCATCAGGTTCGCTTTATATTAAACGGCGACATCCTGAAAATTCACGCCGAGAATGCTGAATTAGGTGAAGCGGACGAGGAAGTCGTCGCCGAATTTAATGAGGAGGAAATGCATATTGCTTACAATGCGCAATACCTGTTGGATATTCTCAACCATATTGACGACGAGAACGTAATTTTCAAACTAAGCTCCTCCGTTGGGGCGGGTTTAATCATTCCGGAACATCCTGCGCAAAATGAAGATCATGTTTGCATTTTAATGCCGATTCGTCTTACCGAGTAAGGCTTTTTGAAAGGTCTTGCAATGCACATTTCGGCGCTGCATTTAACTCATTTCCGTAACTATGAGCAGCAAGAGCTGAGTTTAGACCCACGTCTAAATTTATTTTGGGGTCCTAACGGGCAGGGAAAAACCAATCTGTTAGAGGCCCTTTTTTATTTGACAATAGGCAAATCGTATCGCAAATCACCGGATGCCGATCTGGTCTTGTTCGGGAAAGATTTTTTTCGATTAGAAGGTTTTTTTCAGACCCGTTTTCATGATAAGGTTCATGTCGAAATTGCGTATGCCGCCAAGCAGGGCAAATTCGTCAAGGTCAACGGATTAAAGCTGGAGAAAATTTCGGAATTGATGCAGACATTAGCTGCGGTTGAGCTTTCACCCGAAGATATTTCGCTGACCAAGGGCAGCCCGTCCAATCGGCGTCACTTTATCGACATTACGCTGTCACAAACAAATACCGGCTATCTCCATGCCCTGCAAGAATATCGGCATGTGCTGGGTCAACGCAATGAACTGTTGCGGCAGCGCCCGACCGCGGATACGCTGGAGATTTGGGATGCGCAGTTGTTGGATTGGGGCTGCAAGATTTGGCAAATACGACTGCTTTTTATTGCGAAGCTGCGTGAATTGGTCAACAAACTTTATCACACTTTAAGTCAAGATGTGACGCCATTAGCGCTGGATTACCGTCCGTTGCAATTGGAGACCGGGGCGGATCTGGCAACTATTCACGAGCGCTTTCAACAGGCGCTGCAGCGCAATCTGAAGCGTGAGACGCAGTTTCAAATGACCTTAACAGGCCCACATCGTGACGATGTCGGGCTGCGTTTTGGGCAGCTTGATTTGCGTCGGTTCGGCTCACAGGGTCAGCATCGTCTGGTTTCGACTGCGTTGCGGCTTAGTCAGGCGCTTTATCTGCAGGCGGAAAATGAAGATTGTCCCTTGATTTTGTTTGATGATGTGTTTGCCGAGTTAGACGAGCGGCATAAGAGTTTGCTGGAAGAGATGATGGGACAGTTCGATCAGGTCTTTGTTGCTACGCCGCGGGAGCATGATTTGGACAGAACGCGCCGGAGAGCCCGTATTTTTCATGTGAATCAAGGACGGGCTACGGCCTGATTCCGGAAAGGATAAACGTGTCCGAGACATTGACCAACACATTGTTTTACGGGGATAATCTGCCGATTCTGCGCCAATATCTTGACAGCGAAAGCGTTGATTTGATTTATCTGGACCCGCCGTTTAACTCCAACCGTTCATACAACGTGCTGTTTAAAGACGAAAGCGGCGTTGAAGCTCCGTCGCAAATTACGGCTTTTGAAGACACATGGCACTGGAACTCGGTTACGGAGCGGCTCTATCAGGACTTGGTTACTTTAGAAAATCCCCATACGTCGCATATGATTAGCGCTATGCGCGGGTTTATCGGCGCGAATCAGATGATGACCTATCTCGTAATGATGACGGCGCGGTTAGTAGAATTACGTCGCATTTTGAAGCCGACCGGCAGTCTGTATCTGCACTGCGACCCGACAGCCAGTCATTATTTGAAGATCGTGTTAGATACGGTGTTTGGGTCAAAAAACTTTTTAAATGAGATCGTTTGGTGTTACAAAGAGCGTGGTATTTCCAAGACGTATTACAATAAAAAGCACGATGTAATCTTATTTTATTGCAAAGAACGCGGGCGTCACGTGTTTAATTGGAACAGCATTTTGGAAGGCTATTCTCCTGTGACGATCAAAAAATTTATACATAAGGACGAACAAGGGCGTCATTTTCGGATTCGGGGACGGAATGTTCCGGAAGCCGGGAAATGGCGGCGCAAGACAGATATTCCTATAGAAAGCGAAAGTGAATACACTTATCGCCAATATATGTCAGATCAATCGGGTTCCTTGCCCCGTGATTGGATTGAAATGCCATTTTTAAATCAAGCATCCAGCGAACGTCTGGGCTATCCTACCCAAAAACCGGAGGCGTTGCTGGAGCGCTTTATTCAAGCCTCCAGCAACCCCGGCGACATCGTGCTTGATCCGTTTTGCGGTTGCGGCACGACAATCGCCGCGGCGCAAAAGTTTAACCGGCGTTGGATTGGCATTGACATCACCCATTTGGCCATTGCGCTGCAAAAATATCGGCTGAAAGACTCGTTCGGGTTAGAAGAAAAGAAAGATTACCGGGTGATCGGTGAGCCGGAAGATGTGCCGTCGGCGCGTCAGTTGGCGCAGGAGGATCGTTATCAATTTCAATGGTGGGCGCTGTCGCTGATCAAAGCCCGACCAACCGGCGGCGCGGCGACGACTACGGAATCAGGCGTCAGGCACGGCAAAAAAGGCGCGGATAAAGGGATTGACGGTATTATTACCTTTATTGACGAAGCTGACGGGAAGGCGAAACGGCTAATTGTCCAGGTCAAAAGTGGCAAGGTCAAAAGCGGCGATATTCGCGATTTGCGCGGGGTGATCGAGCGCGAGCAAGCCGCGATGGGCGTTTTCATCACCCTGGAAGCGCCGAGCCGCGATATGGAGACAGAAGCCGCCGTTTCCGGTCATTATCATTCGCCGGGCTGGAATACGGATTATCCGCGTCTGCAAATCTTAACAATTGCCGATTTAATAACCGGCGCAAAAGTGAACATGCCGCAAACAGCCATTACGTTTAAGCAAGCGGGAAAAGTGAAAAACGGATTAAGTGCGCTGCAAGGCAACCTTGTGTGAGAAATACGATGCAACAACTTCAAGTGAAAGACTTTCCAAACTGGACCGAGTACTACTGGACTTATCAGTATGTGCTGGCCAAAGACTATTATCTGCCGCTATTCGCCGGGCAGAATATTTTTATGACCGGCAAGCGCATTTTGGATGTCGGCTGTGGGCATGGCGGATTTACCGCAGCTTTAGCCGATGCCGGCGCACAATGTGTTGGGGTGGAGATAAAGCCCTTTGACTGGAAACCGCACGCCAATGTGACCTTTATGGCTATAGACATCACCCAGGCCAATATTGAGCAAAAAATAGGCAAAAACTTTGACATGGTCATTTTGCGGGATGTTATCGAACATATTCCGATCGAGCAAAAAAGACCGTTTCTGCAAGCCATTAAGCGTTTGACAAAACCCGGCGGACTATTGCTGACGACTTTTCCTCCGTTTTACTCGCCCTTCGGTTTGCATCAGCAGACGCTTTTAACATCACGGCTAAAACGTATTCCCTTTTTAAGTTGGCTGCCCAAAACGGCGCTGCGGGCGTTATGCCGACTGTTTGGCGAAGAAGAAAAAAACATCGCGCTTGTTTTTGAAATTGCCGATTGTCGCATGCCGATCTATCGGTTTAAGCGTTTGACTAAAGAATTGAACCTTGTCCCGCGTCTGCAAGTATTCCATCTGGTGCGGCCTTCGCATGAAATTCGCTATGGGATGAAAACACGACTATCACCTTTCGCGCCGATTCCATTATTGAACGAAGTTTTGGTCAGCGGTTGCGCGTATTTATTAGCGTGGAAAAACGGATGAGCGTTTCCAAAATTGGCGAGTTTGAACAGGCCGGCGCACTGTTTGACGCTTACTTTAAAAGTATCGGGCAGTTAGAAAAGTTCAAGCAGCAGATGGCTTTGACCTATTGGGCGGCTTTGGTGGGCGAGCGCGTGGCTTCGCACACCCAACCTGTTCGCTGCGAAAGCGGCTTGCTGGTTGTGGAAGTGGACTCCTCGGCCTGGATGAACCAACTCCAGTTTATGAAGCGCGAGATGGTTGTTCAATTAAACCAGTATTTGAAGGGCAATTATGTCAAGGATGTTAAGTTTGTGATCGCCCGACGGTAAAACAGAAGGTTTTAAAAATTTAATGGAAACGCATGCATGAGCAACGCTATCGACACTTTCTGGGGACTTCCTACTTTTTATATTGACCAAATGGCGGTTTTGGAGAAATCGTTTGGCGTAACAGTTGAAGTTACGGAAGGAGATTTGATATGAATTGGTATGAAGTTTGTCAATATCCGCAGCTTAAAAATCTACCGTTTAAAATCGAACTCAACGAACGAGGACAAATTCTGATGTCGCCCGTAAAAGTTTACCATTCGGCTTATCAGGGCGAAATTGCCCATTTATTGCGTACTTTGTTGAAAGACGGCCGGACATTGCCCGAATGCGCCATAAAAACCCGCAAGGGGACAAAAGTTGCTGATGTCGGTTGGGTATCCTTGAGTCGGTTTGAAGAAATTAAGCATGAGAGCGAATGCTCCATCGCCCCGGAGATTTGTGTGGAAGTCATCTCATCCAGCAATACCACCGACGAGATTAATGAAAAAAAAGCCTTGTACTTTGAGCGCGGCGCAGACGAAGTTTGGATTTGCAATAAAAAAGGCAAAATCCTTTTTTATGATCGGACAGGAAAAATTCAGAAGTCTCACATGGCGCCGGCTTTTCTTCAACAAATTACGCTGTGAAGCAATTGATCGAAGCATCCCGTTATCATGAACTTTTCAAGATCAATATTTTCAAGATCATATATAATGAAGGATTCTCATGCTAAGCACCACGCAAACATCGTTGTCAACATCCAAATATGAAAAAGTCATTGTTCATATCATGCGCCATTTGCCTCCGGAAAAGATGCTGGAGTTGGTTGATTTTGCTCGCTTTCTGGAATTTCAAGTCACGCAACGCGATGGAAAGCTTGACGATTTAAAAGATACCGAGACACCGGGCGATTCAGAGGAGAAATGGGTGCAGCTTTTAGCTAAACCCGAGGCCAAAAGAAAACTTCGGGAAATGGCCCGTGAAGCAACTGAAGACTATCAAGCCGGGCAAACAACTGAAATTGCGATAACAAAAGACGGACGAATAACCCCCGTATGAAAGCGCGCGCCAACCGGAGATTTTGGAAACTATACGACCTTTTGCCGCGTGATATTCAAAAACGGGCCGCAAAAGCTTATCAACTTTGGAAAAAAAATCCGGCACATCCGGGTTTGCATTTCAAGCGTGTGGATGAGGAAGAGTCGATATATTCGGCGCGTGTCACCGATGATTTTCGGGTTTTAGGCGCGCTTGACGGTGATACGGTTATCTGGTTTTGGATTGGGACTCATGACGAATATGAGCGAATGCTGAAATAAGCCAATGCTCTCTTTTGAAGCTGACTGCAAAAAAATAAAGGACAAAATATGACCGATAACACGACGACACCCGAAATAATCCCCGCTTCACCCGAAGCAACCGCCACGCCACCTGCCGTCGAGCAAGTCTACGACGCCAACCAAATCCAGGTGCTCAAGGGTCTGGAAGCGGTGCGGCTGCGGCCGGGCATGTATATCGGCAGCACCGGGCCGCGCGGCCTGCATCATCTGGTCTACGAAGTGTTGGACAACTCCATTGACGAAGCGCTGGCCGGACATTGCGATACCATCACCGCGGTCATTCGCAAAGACGGCAGCGTCAGCGTGCGCGACAACGGGCGCGGCATCCCGGTGGACATGCACCCGACTGAAGGCATTCCGGCCGTCGAGGTCGTTATGACCATTTTGCACGCCGGCGGCAAGTTTGACCGCGATACCTACAAGGTTTCCGGTGGCTTGCACGGCGTCGGCGTGTCGGTGGTCAACGCTCTGTCCGAATGGCTGGAAGTGCGCGTCCACAAAAACGGCCAAATTTATTATCAACGCTATCATCGCGGGGCCACCCAATGCCCGGTGCGGGTCATTGGCGAAACGACCGAGCGCGGCACGGAAGTCACTTTTTATCCCGACGGCCAAATTTTAGAGTCGCTGGATTTTCAGTTTGAGACGCTGATCCATCGGATACGCGAACTGGCCTTTCTGAACAAAGGCATCAAAATCTCCCTGCGCGATGAGCGCGTCGAGCCCGTTCGCGAAGAAGTGCATCATTACACCGGCGGGCTGATCGAGTTTGTCGAGTTCCTCAATCTGAACAAGCACGTCTTGCACAAGCCGCCCATCTATGTTACCGGCGAAAAAGACCATATCGTCGTCGAATTTTCCATGCAATACACCGATGGTTATTTGGAAAATATTTTTGCCTACGCCAACAACATTAATACGATTGACGGCGGCACGCATTTGACCGGCTTGCGCTCTGCCCTGACCCGTTGCATCAACACCTACGGCACAAACAACGGCTTCTTCAAGAAGTCCGGCATTACCCTGAGCGGTGAAGATGTCCGCGAAGGTTTAACCGCGGTTATCAGCATCAAAATTCCTGATCCGCAGTTCGAGGGCCAGACCAAGGCCAAGCTGGGCAATAGCGAAGTCAAGGGCATTGTGGAATCGCTGGTGGCCGATAAACTTTCTCAATTTTTTGAAGAAGACCCCAGCGTAGCCCGCAAAATTATGGAAAAATGCATTTTGTCCGCCACCGCCCGCGAAGCCGCCCGCAAAGCGCGCGAGTTGACCCGCCGTAAGAGCGCGCTGGAAAGCTCGTCCCTGCCGGGCAAGCTGGCCGATTGTTCCGAACGCGACCCGGCCTTGTGCGAGCTGTATCTGGTTGAGGGCGACTCTGCCGGCGGTTCGGCCAAGCAAGGTCGCGACCGCAAATTTCAGGCGATTTTGCCGTTGCGCGGTAAAATTCTAAATGTGGAAAAGGCCAGTTTGGACAAGATTCTGAACAACGAGGAAATCCGCACCATGATTACGGCGTTGGGCACCGGCATCGGCACGGAAGAGTTTGACTTGAGCCGGTTGCGCTACGGTCGAATCATCCTGATGACCGATGCCGACGTGGACGGCGCACATATCCGCACCCTGCTGCTGACGTTTTTCTATCGTTACATGGGCGAGTTGGTGACCAAGGGTCACATCTACATCGCCCAACCACCGCTCTACAAGATCACCCGCGGCAAGCATTTTGTCTATGTCTATTCCGATGCCGAAAAAGAGAATTTTCTCAAAACCGTCGGCGAGGGGAAAGTAGAAATCCAGCGCTACAAAGGTTTGGGCGAGATGAACCCGGACCAATTGTGGGAAACGACGATGAACCCGGACACGCGCACGGTGCTGCAAGTCACGCTGGAAGACGCCATTACCGCCGATCAAGTCTTCACCATCCTGATGGGTGATGAGGTGCTGCCACGCCGTAAATTCATCATGGAAAATGCGGCGTTTGTGCAGAATTTGGATGTATAAGGTTGTAGTAGAAATGAGTCAACGCAATTATCGCGCCATCAACAATCAAGCATATTAATTAAGGAGATTCAAATGATAAAGATACTTGAGAGAGGTTTAAAAACAATTTTAGACGATAACCAACACGAGTTAGTATTGCTTTTGCAACGAAAAAACTTGCCGTCTGAGTGGCTCTCTACACTGTTAGGAGCAGTGCAAGATATCCCTAACCTAATACTAAAAATGAACAAACTGGTATTTAATGAAAACGCGCCTGTTTCATTAAGAGCACTGTTTCCTTCAATTTTGAATTACTTACTTGACGATGAAGATTTGATCCCGTCGCATAAAGATCAAGAAATAATAGGTTTATTGGACGATGCATATCTTGTTCATAAAGTAGCCACTATATTAAGTGAAAACTTTTCGGACTTCGAAGCGGCATCATCAAAAAAATTTCTTGAAGTTTTAGTCGAACTTATTCCAAGCAACGTGAAAGAGCAATTGGATCGGTTGATTGATGATACATTTGTGAGAGTTGTAGGTGAAGCGGAGCGTATTGGATTCTGAAAGATAATATGACAAAAAAGAACGGGGTTAATCAATGTTGCCTTTAATACCGATCATTATTAGTGTTAGTGTTTCAGCATGGGTAGGTAGAAAAGCTCATGATGTTATTGCAGATCATCCTTCACTTTGTGGTTATTGCTCAAATTGTGGAAATACCACTCAGCATCATTTTTATGAATCTGGAATGAGTTGGAAGAAATCATGCGGGACAACTTTTTTTTTCGGCTTGCCTGTGCTCGCAGTATCCAGTGTTTTAGCCAGAAATATATATAAATGCGGAAATTGTGAACATCTCACACTAACCTGTAGAATGCCGGGTTGTAAAGGTATGGCGCTTTGTGGTGAGTATTATGATGATGAATTTTGTGGAGACTGTAGAAAAAAGAATGACAATTCTAAGCTTTATAATGCATTTCAAGATCAAAAAACTCTTGCAAAGGTCTCTGAAATTTTAAAAACGCGTCAAACGGAGATTGAAATTTTAATGCAACAACTCAAATCACTTGAGATAGACCGCGCAAAAAATAAAGAATTAATTCGCCGTCTTAGTGAAGCATTGGAAAAAAAGAACATCGAAGTTGAAGAATTAAAAAGAATGGTTGGTCAATGATGAAAAAGAAAAATGTGAAAGAATTAAGCACGGTTTTACACGGGCAAGATATAAATCTTAAAGAGTTAAAAACACGTACAGATAATTTGCGAAATGATAAAGAGTTTGATGAAATTGTTGCTAAAGGAAGCGCATTAGCAGGGCCCTTAGAATTTGAAGAGAATGCGTTGTCTCGAATAGACAATTCGCATAATTATGATGCCCCTTCCTTTAGTTGGGATGAGTTAGTAAATTATCATCAAACAACTCTTGAGAACCATACGATTAATCCGGGTGACCTTTCGCTTGATTCATTGTTGACACCAGAAATAAAAGCTGAGGTAGATAAGGCTTGGATGATTTGGCCTGAAGCTGAAAGATGGCAGTTATCGGACTACATTTTAGTTGCGGTTGCCGGTCTGGCAGGCGGTGCTTTAGATCTGTGGTTATCCAATAAGTTTAGTAATTGGATAGAAAAAGGCAAAAAAATTGAGAAAAAAATCTTATATGATAAAGGAAAAGAGTTTCGTGAAAAATTCGGAACCGAAATAAAAAAGCCCATGAGTAATCATCCTATAGATGCCAAACTACCAAAGGAAATTTTGAACGGAGCCGGGCAAGATTATCATCGACTTTGGACTCATGATCTTTGTGAGTATCGAAAATTGTTGGAATTGATGATGGGTAAAGAATCAGATATAATAGTTGATGGTCAATCCGTTGCAGAGTTAAGTGGGGGTCTACTTAGAAAAATCGGTGTGAAGGGGGACGCTGCGACAGTTTTTACGACGTTTTCAGACCCTGATCAGGCTAATTTCGCCCTCTGTTCACATTTATATGCAGATTTTTTTTCAAGCCGGAGTCTACCCTTGCCCGGCTCAAAAGTATTGGTTGATAAAGGTGTTTTAAGTAAAGATTTCGTGACTTGGGTATATACAAATGGAATTACTATGCGTTCTGTTACAATGGGCTTTGGAAAGTTTGGTGGTGCGGTTTTAACAGAAGGTCTTCTGAGGCTTGGAATTTTGCTGCAAAGATGGTTACGCAACGAGACACCGTATTGTGATTGGTCCTCATCAAAACGGCGTTATAATGAAATGCTCCTTGTTGCGCATAGTATTGCAGCTGGAGTTGGTGGCGTGGCTTATTTATCAACCGGTAATTTGCTTATGCTTAATTACTCGGCAATCGTTCTAACAGCAAAATATGCAATTCAATTAGCTCTTAGAGTACATAACGAGAAGCAAAAAGTCTTAGAGGAATTTGCTACATTGGTTGAGAATAACAATAAATGTTTTGATGAGCTAAGAACCCGGCAGCTCAGTCTGCAAATAGCTCAAAGCTAGCTTTGGTTTAGTACCTGAACCATTCCACCGTAAGTTCATCATGGAAAACGCGGCGTTTGTGCAAAATTTGGATGTTTGACGCGTATGGAACTAAACGAAATCAAAGAGCGTGTTCTGGCATCGGAGTATGTTTATAGCCAACACGCTGAAATAAAGCGTAAAAAGCTGAACCTGACATTTGGCCAAATCAAGCAAGCTTTGCTAAACAGCCAGTTACTTGAGCAATACCCGGATACGGGACGTGGGGAAAGTTGCCTAATGACGGGCTTTGCCGACAATTTGCCCATTCATGTTGTTTGCGGTTGGTTGGGCGAGCAAATTGTGATCGTTACCGTATATATTCCGGAGCCGCCTAAATTTATCGACCCCTTCACGCGGAGCGCCAAACCATGAGCCGTGAGAAAAAATGCCCGTTTTGTGGCGGAACAACCTTTGAAGAGCAGCGGATTGATTATTTGTACAGTCATCAAGGGCAATATCTGCTGGTTCCCAATACGCCGGTGACGATCTGCATGAGCTGCGATATGATCTATTATCAAGCCAAAGTTCTGGAGAAAATCGAGCAGCGCTTTTTGGCAATTGAGGCGCATACAGAAACGCCGGACCGGTTTATCAATATGCCTTTGGCGGCGTATGCGTGATGGAAAACGCGGCATTTGTGCAAAATTTGGATGTGTAGGAGGATTTGTCACGATGCTTCAAACTATCGAAGGCATTCTGGATCAAAACGGCGCTTTGCGGTTGCTTGAACCGATTAAGTTGTCCAAACGCCGCCGGGTTATTATCACGTTTCTTAATGAAGATTTGTCGGACGAAGTCCCTGAGCCGGTATTGTCGCCCAAGCCTATTTTTGTTGAAAATGAGGTAAGGTCGGAAGCGGATGCCGCATGGTTCTTTCTGTCGCAGCAAGGGTTGGCGCAGGCTTATGGCGACGATGAGCCCGAATATACAACCAGCATGATTATCAGAGCGAATCCGGATTATGATCAAAGCGTGTGATGTGATTTTGACGGCAATTCCGCACGCTGACGGCAGTCTGAAGAATCGTCCGGCAATTATTTTGCGCGAAATGCCGTCCTTTGGTCCTTTGGCGACTATCTTGTCTGCGGCGTCAGCTCACAGCTTAAGCAGCATGTAGAAGGATTTGACGGAATTATAGCGGCTACCGATTCCGACTTTGCAACAAGCGGTCTGAAAACGGAATCTTTGATTCGGCTTGGCTTTTTAGCAATTTTGCCGCGTGCCCGGGTGACAGGCGCAATCGGCGAAATTTCACTGCCGCGCCATAAGCGCTTGTTAAAAACATTGGCAGACTATCTGATTGGAAAAAAGCTGCGAAAGCCGACTAAATCCTTACCATCCTGATGGGCGACGAGGCGCTGCCGCGTCGCAAGTTCATCATGGAAAACGCAGCGTTTGTGCGTTTGTGCAGGATTTGGATATTTAGAACGGGGTGTATACTGCGATGTCAAGCGATCTGGAATATCAAAAAGTTATAAAAACTTACAACTGGAACGATCTTGACGACCTTTGGGCGGGTATCTTAAGAAGAAACACGCCAAATTGGGACGCAGGCAAGGCTTTGGAATATTTGATTTTACGGGCATTTGAAATAGATGGCGCAGAAGTCCGATGGCCTTATAGCGTTCGGATTAGAGGAGAGGAAATTGAGCAAATTGATGGCGCTATCTATGTGAGCGGAATGTCGTGTTTAACGGAGTGCAAGGATTATAATGAATCGGACGGGAAAAAGAAGAGCATTAACTTTGAGCCGATTGCAAAGATGCGTAATCAATTAATGCGTCGGCCTTCGTCAACAATAGGCAGCATTTTCTGTAGCGGCGAGTTTACGGAGCCCGCGCTCATACTGGCTAATTTTATATCGCCGCAAACCATTTTGCTATGGAACGGGCAGGAAGTCACCTACTGTCTAAAAAGACATATTTTCTGCAAGTCATTGACTACCAAATACCGAAAGTGTGTTGAGTTCGGCGCGCATGATTACGACACGAGCATTGAGGAGGAAACATGATTAACCGATATTTTGTCGTCGAGGGTGTAATTGATAAGTTTTTGCTTGAGCGCCTTTTGCCGCAGGATGTTTTGGCCGGGATTAAGTTTTTTGTCGGAAACGGTTACACCACGGCAATTTCTAAAGCGCGTTCGCTTCTTGTTGCCTCCGATCAGCCAGTTGCAATTTTAGTTGATTCGGACTCAACCGATGTTTCGCAAATTTCACAAAGGAAAGAGTTTATCGAGCAGTTTTTAAACCAACTTTCATCCTCGGATCATTTTGATATTTTTATAGCCGTACCGGCGTTGGAAATTCTTTTCTTCAAAGACCGAAAAACGCTGGAAAAGCTTTTGCAAAGTAAAGTTTCGGACAAACAATGGGAATTTGCTCAGCAAAAACCCGGAGAGGCTTTACGCAATTTGCTTGGTGATCCGCAAAATTTGCAAAGTTTCTTAGAATCTCATATGACCGTGGATGTGGTAAAGAAACTCCGAAATACTGATTTGATTCAGGCAATGATCAAAAAGCTTAGTTAAATACAGGGATTGGACGTTAGGCGGCGCGTGATGACAACTCGTGAAAAAAAGTGCTCATTTTGTGGCGGAAGAACCTTTGAAGAGGAACGTGTGGCCCGGAAAGAGCAGCTTCGCCGGGACGTTGATGCGATTCGAGCGGAAGCACGGCGGACGGGCGGAACGACAAGCCGGCAAGTTGACGCTGCGATCAAGAGGTATCGTGAACATGGGTCGTGACCTGAAAGGAAAGAAAAATGGAACAGCTTGCCGACAATTTTCAGGACATTGTCCTTGAGGATCTTAAAGATCATCCTGAATTATTGACCGATCTGTTTTTTCAGGATCAGGACGTGTCTATAATTCTGGAGAAGCGTGGCCGTAAATTACGTTACGCCTATCTTCTCGCTTATAGCGCCGAAAGCCGTTGTATTTTGGAAGAAGCCCATACGGAATATCTGACTAAAAAACAATCCGGCTATTCCCGTGAACATGCATTTAAAGATTTAATTGAAGCCCCGGATCATATCACGACCCATGCTCACTAAAATCCGCATCAAAAACTTCCGGCAGATTCAAGACGAAACGATTGAGCTATCAAATGCGGTCGTGATCGTCGGGCCGAATAACGGCGGCAAGACATCCGCTTTGCAAGCCATCTCGTTGTTGGGCGTGGCGATTCGCAAATGGGCGGACGAGCGCGTTGGTAAGAAAAGCAAGGCCGTCAAACGAACGGGTGTGGCGATTGGTTTGGATGAGCTGCTGAACATTCCGGTGACCGAGATCAACCAAATTTGGCGTAATACGACTGTCCGCGAGGGTTATAAAAACCCGGCCGGAAAAGCGGCGGCCAAAAATGTCAAAATTGAACTTCACGCGCACGGCATCACCAACAATACCGTTTGGCGGATTGGCTTTGCGTTTGACTTTGGCCGCGATACGCTGATGTATTGCCGATTGGCAACTGACTCGGACACAAACGCGCCGTATGATTTTCCTGAAGCGCTATTGGATGAGCGGATCGGCTATTTGCCGGCCATGTCCGGTCTGGCCATTGTGGAAGACAAGCTGGAGCCGGGCTCGATCCATCGCTTGATCGGTCAGGGCAAGACTGCGGATGTGTTGCGAAATATTTGTTACGGTATTTTTGAAAACGATCCGCAGGGCGTTTGGCATGATTTTAAGAAGCTTATGCAAAATCTCTTTAAAATCGAACTGAATGAGCCGCGTTTTAATCCGGTGAACGGCACGGTGACCCTGGATTACAACGAGGGCGCAAAAAAGAAGATGGATTTGACCTCGTTGGGCAGCGGGGCCAGGCAGGCGCTGTTATTGTTTGCTTATGTCCTGTCAGCCCGAAACACGGTGTTTCTTTTGGACGAACCGGACGCGCATCTGGAAGTTATCCGGCAGGAAAATATCTACGACCGCTTGAGCGATTTTGCCAAGCGAAACGACTGCCAGATCATCGTCGCTTCACACGCCGAAAGCGTTTTGAAACGCGCGTTTACAAAAGATAGGGTCATTTCGTCGGTCTTGGGTCGGTTTCGCCCGGTGAACGATCAGCGTCATCTGCAAAAGACCTTGACGAAGATCGGTTATGAGCAGATTTTGATGGCCGAGCAGACTCGGAAAATTCTTTACCTGGAGGGTTCGACCGACCTTATTTTTTTGAAAGCCTTTGCCGCAAAATACAACCGGCCCGCCTTGCTTGAGCTGCTCGACGATCACATCGTATTCAAGCCGGTCGCCAATAGTTTATCGGAGGCCACGGATCATTTCAAGACATTAAAAGAATTCATTCCGGATATAAAAGGTCTTGCCCTTTTCGATAATCTGCGTAAAAATGTAGCGGATGCCCAGATTCCGGATTTAAAAATCCACATGTGGCGCCGCAACGAGATTGAAAATTATGTGCCGCTGCCTTACGCTTTGGTTGAATTTTTTACCGCGACGCTCGGAGCATCGCTTATCCCGGAATTGAACCGACAGGTAGAGGCCGAAACGCGACCGGCGGCGCGGCGCGATTTGAACCACCCGTTTTGGCAAACGGCAAAAATATCCGACGACTACTTGGACATTATTTGCCAAAATTTTTTAGATGCCGTCGGCCTGCCGCGCGGGGTCATGGATAAGTCCAAATATTATCGCCTTATTGAATTTGCTCGTGTTGAGGATATTGATACTGAAGTAAAAACCGTGTTGGATATGATTGAAAAAACCTATGATTTAACCTAACCTGAAAAATTAAAGATACGCCACAAAGGCCCGAAAACACTAAGTTACATGAAGTTTTCTGAAAAAACAGGTTTTTGACGATGCCACGAATCCAAATCGTCATAACGTGTTTTAATTAAATATCTTAGTGATTCTTTGTGTTTTAGCGCCTTTGTGGCTGATGAATAATTCAGGCTAACAACCCAAAGCCAAAAAATGAACCCCTCTCCCCCACTCCAAATTAATCCGGAACAGTTTCTGGCGAATCTGTTCTCCATGTTCTTGCAGAGCTTTCCTGATAGCTTGCAGGCCGACCAGTTTTATTTGACCTACTTTTCCCGGCCCGCCGGCGCCAATCAGTTTGATCTGGTGGCGCAGCAGGTGGATCAATTGGCCCAGGCCATGCCCGGACAGGCGGCGACCGCCTTGCTGAAAGGCCACATTGCCCTGCGCCAAAACCGCTTAGACGATGCCATCAAGCTGTACGAAGCCGCGGTGGTCGGCCAGCAGAATATGTTGACCGGGCACGGCGCGGAAAGCCTGTTCTCTTTGGGCGCTGCCCACTTCATGAAGGGCAATTATCAGGCCGCCATTGACGCCTTTGGCCAATATCGGCAGATGCAGCCCGATGGTCAGAATGTGCATAAATTTTTTAGCTATTATTTGGGCGAGTTAAAGCGGGCGGCCGCCCCGCAACCCATGCCGCAGATGCAGCCGCCGGCCTATGCCTACAATGTCGGACCCGGTTACGCCATGCCGCAGCCGCAGTATGTTCAGCCGCAATACCCAATGGCCGCGCCCATGCCGGCGATTACGCAGCCGGGTTCGGTTGTTATTCCGCGGTTAAGTGGTGCGCCGGCTGCCGCTGTGCCGACAGCGCAGGTTCCGCAAGCCCCGCCGGGTCAGGCCAAAGCGCCTTGTCCGCCTGCGCCGGCCGCCGGAACGCCCTGCGCCAAGCAGCAAGCCGCCAACCAGGCCCAGCCGACCGCCGCCGCTGCCAAGCCACCGGCCCCGGCCCAATCGGGACAGCCGGCCAAGCCGACGGAGAATAAATCCGACGACGGTTGCTTCATCGCCACCGCGGCGTACGGTTCGCCGGAAATGGCCGCAGTCATTTCTTTGCGCCAATTTCGCGATGATTACTTGCAAAAAAATGAATTTGGTCGTAAATTTGTTCGCGCTTATTATTATTGGTCGCCGCCGATGGCCCGAAAAGTGGCGCAGCACGCTTGGCTGCGGCGGGTCATTCGGGGCGGCTTAAACCTGGTTGTCAAAATTTTACCCCAAAGGAGGGCGATGTGAAACGTTTTTCTCAACTCATGGTCTTGTTCGGTTTGTTGGTCAGCGCCAATTTTGTGTTGGCCGAAGAGACCGTCAAAGAGTCCGCAACCGGCAAGATGTTTGCCAAACAAATCACCTTTAGCCATAATGGCACGGATTTTACCCTGTCGATTACCGGGGCTACGGTGCGCAAAAAAGCCATTTTCAAAGTCTACGGCATTGCTCACTACATGCAGGACCCGGCCAAAGGCAGCGCGGCCGATTGTTTAAAAGCCGTCCTGGCCGACGACAAAGCCAAGCAAATCACGATGGATTTTGCCCGCGGCGTGGAAGCCAAGAAAATTCAAGACGCCTATCGCGACGGCTTTAAGAAAAACGCTACGCCGGAGGAAATGAAGGAAATCCAGTCGATGGTTGATCAGTTTATCACCAGCTTTGACGGCGCGGATGTCAAGGAAAACGAGCAATATGTCTTGCGCTGGCTGCCCGGCGGCATTGTCATCGCCATCGTCAAGGGCGTGGAAAAGCCGGCCATCACCAACGCCAAGTTTGCCCGCATTTTGTGGAGCATCTGGCTGGGCGACAAGTCCATTGTCGATCAAAACAAGCTGGTGGAGTTGGTCGCTGCCAAGTAACGATTTGTCCGGTGTTAATAAAAAGGCCGGTCTTCATCAACGAAGTCCGGCTTTTCCGTTTATTTTCGCCACTGCTTTTTACAAAGGAGCTATAAACATGGAAGAACTGCTTGAACTTAAGGCGCATATTCGTAACAAAAATTATGAAGCCGCGCTGGGATTAGTGGAGGAGCTGGAAGAAATGAGCCGCGAAGACAAGATCAATAAAATTGACAGCTTCCTCATTATCTTATTGCTTCACTTGATCAAGCAGGATGTGGAAAACCGTTCGACGCGCTCATGGGATCGCTCCATCGATCATGCCGCTCGCAATATCAATAAAACGAATAAACGCCGCAACGCCTGTGGCTTTTATCTAAACGAGGCCGAACTGCAAGCCGCAATTGCCGACGCCTATCCCGTCGCTTTAAAAGACGCGGCGGTGGAAGCCTGCGAAGGCCAATTTTCGGATCGGCAATTGGCCGAAAAGGTTCAGGCCGCGAGCATCCGGGAAAGGGCGTTAAAACTTATTTTTGAAAACGGCTTGCTAGCGTGAATTATTCATCATGGCAATATTGTCAACCCACCGGGCGATAAGTCCATTGTCGATCAACATAAGCTGGTGGAATTGGTCGCCACCAAGTAAAATCAAACCTTGCGAAGCATTAGTGTCCGTTCTTTAACCATTGACTATTTCATAAGTTAC
>CAYOLL010000090.1:0-4763 GCA_964404765.1 uncultured Gemmatimonadota bacterium
TTATACGGTTATACAAAATTTCTAAAAACCAATCGAGAAATGCGCGAACGTGAGGTTCCTTAACTTAATCTTAATGACATTGGTAAAACCATCACACAGCGGAAAAACGTGAGGGTCTTGCAACAGCGTATTTGATAATGAAATCCGCTATTTAAACTTAAGACCCTCTATTTGTTACGCCAGATTTTTGACTGCGCTTAACGCAGCTTCATAATCCGGCTCCGTGCCGATATCTTTTACATATTCAATATAGCGCACGATCCCGGCGGCATCGATGACAAAAATCGTTCGGGCTAACCAACGGGTTTCTTTCAGCAAAACACCGTAAGCCTCGCCAAAAGCCTTGTGCTTATAATCTGACAGTGTAATCACTTTATCAATTCCGGCAGCGCCGCACCAACGCCGCAGGGCAAATGGCAAGTCAATGCTTACGGTAATAATTCTTACATTCTCGCCCAAATCCGCGGCTTGCTGATTAAACTTGCGCGTTTCTGTATCGCAAACGCCTGTATCCAGCGACGGCACAGTAGCAATCACACATACTTTTCCCCGATAGGACGACAGCTTAACCGGGCTCAGGTCATTGCCTATCAATTCCACATCCGGCGCGGTCTCCCCTACTTTGACTTCGTTGCCAATCAGCGTCAGGGGCTTGCCCTTGCCAGATACTAATCCGGTTCTTTCAATCATGGTTTCCTCCAGTTAATTTAACGATCCGTAAATAAAAAAATCCCTCTGAAATTTTAAAAATTTCAGAGGGATTTTTACATTAAATCATCATCATAAAAAATTAGTTCGCAGCGGTCTTGGTTTGTGTGTCAAACTTGTGGCCGGCTTTTTCCCAACCTTCGATGCCTTCTTCATAGACATTCACATTGGTGTATCCCAGGCTCGCCAATTGGGTCGCCAGGTTTTTGCTGGCCGGGCACTTAACACCGGAGCAATAAGTAACGATGGAAGCATCTTTGGCCGGAGCATACTTGGCCACATCTTCCACTTTGCAGTCCGCAGTCAGCGCAACAGCGCCCGGTAAACGACGGCCATCATCAAACTTGCTGGAGCGGGCATCAAAAATAACAACTTTTTCGCCTTTCTGCAACAGGCCATTGACATCGGCAGTGCTCATGTTCTTGAAATTAACCTTGGTAGCAGTCGCTTTGTCCTTGCACTGGGCCGGATCGCATTTGGCGGCAGTCGCTTTGTCCTTGCACTGAGCCGGATCGCATTTGGCAGCGGTTGCTTTGTCCTTGCACTGGGCCGGATCACACTTGGCAGCCGTTGCTTTGTCCTTGCACTGGGCCGGATCACACTTGGCGTTTGCGCCAACTGTCATAATCTGGGCGCCGTCATTGGCGGCTTTTTCTGCAGCAGCGGTTGCTGTTGTCTTTGCTCCGCAAGAGGATGCCGTTGCTTTCGATGCGCCGCAATTGCTACCGGCATTTACCAGGGATGCAGCCAGGAGCAAACCAGCCGCGGCTAAAACCGTTGCAAAACCTTTGATCATTCGCGTCTTCATAATACCTCCTAATTTAGATAAACAGGTTGAGAAAAAGAAATGAATTGACATATTAAAAACATGGCTTTCTAACCAGGATTATCCCAAATGTTCCAAAAAAATAAAGATCTATACTGTCGCGGACTTGGCAATTGTAACAACTTTCTTGGCGATATCCATAAAGGCACGCGCTTCGGTGGAGTCGGGTTCAGACTCCACAATCGGTATCCCTTTATCACCGCCATAACGAATCGTAGCGTGCAATGGGATCTCGCCCAGAAACGGGACCGACATCTCTTCGGCAATACGCATCGCGCCGCCGTGATCAAAAACATAGCTCTTTTCCTGGCAGTGCGGACATGAGAAATAACTCATGTTTTCCACAATGCCAAAAATTGGCACTTCAATTTTTCGAAACATATTAATGCCCTTGACTACGTCGGCCAAAGCGACATCGTTCGGGGTGGTGACGATTACAGCACCGTTCAACTTGGTCAATTGGGAAAGACTCAACTGCGCATCACCGGTGCCGGGAGGCATATCAAAAATCAAATAGTCCAAATCTTCGCGCCAGACGACATCGGTAAAAAGCTGGTCAATCGCCTTCATCACCATTGGGCCGCGCCAGATGAGCGCAGAATCTTTGGGCACCAAAAAACCGATGGACATGAGCTGCAAGCCAAATTTTTGATGAGGAAAGATGCGCTGACCGTCCGATTCCGGTGGCTCGGTGATACCGGTCATCAGCGGCAGACTGGGGCCGTAAATATCGACATCGTATAAGCCGACACTGGCGCCTGTCCGCGCCAAAGCCAGCGCCAGGTTGATGGCTACTGTTGATTTGCCCACACCGCCTTTACCGCTGGCCACCGCAATTTTGCACTTGACCTGCGGCAAGTAGTTGCGCACATCCGGCGGGCGAATTTTCTGCGCCTGAGGCTGATTTTGCGTCTGAGCCTGAGCCTGGCCGGCATTAAATGAACGAATGGCTATGTTTTTAACGCCGTCGAGTTCTTTTAGAGCCTTGCGGGCGTCAGCCTCTATTTGCAGCGGAATTTTCTGGTCCTCCGTGTTAAGTTCAAGCCGAAAACCGACATTGCCATCGGCATCCACCTGAACATCTTTGACCAGACCAAAAGAAACAATATCGCGTTTAAATCCGGGATAATTGACTTTTTTAAGCGTCGCTAATATATCTTGTGAAGTAACTTTGGCAGACACAAATTTTCTCCTTAATTTTTCAAACATGAAGGCTCCGTCAAAAATCTACTGGAGTAGCAAACTTCAGTTTGCATGCGCATCAACCGCCCGCAAGCTGAAGCTTGCACTCCGCTATTTTATTCTTTTGAACGATAGAATTTGCTCTTTGATTGCTAACGAAACCGCTTTAAGAAAAGTTCCCTTTTTATCGGATTAGCCCGACTGCGCTAACAGCGCCGCGCCTTCCCGAATCGACTGCCAGGCTTGCGTCACATGACGTTCTTCCGTGAAGGATTGCCCGACACAGAAGCGCAGCGTGTAACGTCCGTTCAGAACCGTATGGGTCAGATAGAGTTTGCCGCTCTGATTTAACAGCATCAGCAGCTTTTGGCTGATTTCATTGCCCTGACGATGTCGGAAGCAGACCAGATTGAATGGCGCCGGCGCGGCCACTTCAAATTCCGGCGACTGCCGCACCCAATCGGCAAACTGCTGCGCCAGTTCGATATGGCGACGAATATGAAATTGCAATCCTTCCACGCCATAATGACGAATGACAAACCACAACTTGAGGGCGCGGAAACGCCGTCCCAACGGGATATGCCAATCGCGATAATCAATCACTGCGCCCGATTCCGTCGCCTGGTTACGCAGATATTCCGGCAACACGCTCAAGGTCTGAATTAGCTCCGCGCGGTTAGCTACATAAAAGCAATCGCAATCAAAGTTAGTAAATAACCATTTGTGTGGATTAAAGCAATAACTATCCGCCGATTCAACGCCGGCGTGGGTGTGGCGAAACTCCGGGCATAATGCCACCGAACCGGACATGGCGGCATCCACATGCAGCCACAGGCCTTCCCGTTGGGCGATTTTGGCAATTTCCGGCAGCGGATCAATGGCGTTGGTGGACGTTGTGCCGATCGTGGCGCAGACAAAACAGGGCGTCAGACCCGCAGCGCGATCCTGTTGAATCTGCTCGGCCAGCGCATCCGCCCGCATGGAAAATTGCTCGTCAACTGCGATCTGGCGCAATTGTTCACTGCCCAATCCGGCAATTTTGACGGCTTTTTCGACCGACGAATGCGTTTGGGTTGATGTATAAACGGTCAGCTTACCGTCAGCGCCGCGCCGGTTGGCGGCAAAGCCCGTTGCCCGTTCCCGCGCGGCCAGCAAAGCGCAGAGGACCGCGCTCGAAGCTGTATCCTGGATGACTCCACCGCCGGTTCCGCTCGACTTGAATTTATCCGGAAGCGCCAGCATATCTACCAGCCAATCCAAAACGTGTGTTTCCAATTCCGTGCAGGCCGGGCTGGTGGCCCATAACATGCCCTGTATGCCTAAGCCGGCCGACATCAGTTCACCTAAAATCGACGGGCCGGAGGTATTAGATGGGAAAAATGCGAAAAAATTGGGTGATTGCCAATGCGTGATCCCCGGCATGATGACACGCTCAATATCGGCCAGAATTGCCGCAAAAGGCTCGCCTTGCGCAGGAGGATCCGCCGGTAATTGCGCGCGGATGTCCCCCGGTTCGGCCTGAGCCAGTACGGGAAATGACTCAACCCGCTGCCAATAGGCCACAATCCAATCAATTATTTCATAGCCGTAACGCCGAAATTCCTCCGGCGGCATGTGATAGTTAGCTTTCAGTTGTCAGGCCTCAGTTTTCAGCGTTCAGTTTTCAGCAATCGCGGCTTTCAGTTTTTTTAGCAGGCCGGTCAGCATTTGTTTGATTTCGGAGATTTGGGCGGCGAGTTCTTGATGCTGTTCCGGCGATAAATAGGCTAATTCAAGGGATAGCTTTAACAAATATTCCGCTTCAAAAGCCGAACCCAATGAAATGCTGACGAACCGCGCCAGTTCTTTATCGCCATCTCGCCCGCATCCTTCCGCCAAGTTTGTCGGAACGGAAACACTTGCCCGCCGAAGCTGACTTGTCAATCCGTACAACTCTTCCCGTGGAAATCCCTTTGTCACTTTATAAATCGCTAATACAAACAAGTGACTCTTCTCCCAAACTTTCAAATTTTGATAATTTTGCATAACAGCTTTCAGCTTTCAGCAT
>CAYOLL010000090.1:4863-23789 GCA_964404765.1 uncultured Gemmatimonadota bacterium
AGCGGCTTTCAGTTTTCAGTGGTCAGCTTTCAGCATAGCGGCTTTCAGTTTTCAGTGGTCAGCTTTCAGCATAGCGGCTTTCAGTTTTCAGACACTGAAAGCTGACAACTGAAAACTGCAAACTGACAACTGCTCAATGTTCGCCCAAATAGGCTTTACGGACGTCCTCGTTTTTGGCCAGATCCGCCGCCGGGCCTTCCAGAATAATCGTGCCGGTTTCCAGCACATAGCCATAATTTGCGACATGCAGGGCCATGTGCGCGTTTTGCTCGACCAGCAGAATTGTCATGCCCAGCTCCCTGTTGATTTCGACAATTTTCTCGAAAATTGTTTTGACTAAAAGCGGGGCTATGCCCAATGACGGCTCGTCCAGCAGCAGCACCCGCGGCTTACCCATCAACGCCCGCCCGATGGCCAGCATTTGCTGTTCGCCGCCGGACAACGTACCGGCCGGTTGCTGCAGGCGTTCTTTTAAGCGCGGGAAGGTGTTGAAAACGTAGTCCATATCCTTCTTAATGCCGTCCCGGTCATTCCGCAGATACGCACCCATTTTCAAATTCTCTTCAATCGTCAGATTGGCAAAAACCATTCGC
Source organism: uncultured Gemmatimonadota bacterium (assembly GCA_964404765.1). Classification (GTDB taxonomy): domain Bacteria; phylum 4572-55; class 4572-55; order 4572-55; family 4572-55; genus CAYOLL01. The sequence goes on from CAYOLL010000090.1 coordinate 5,457, forward strand.
CCTTCCGGCGACTGACAGATACCTGCGGCAACTATTTTATGCGCGGGCAATTTGGTAATATCATTACCTTCCAGCAAAATACTGCCGCCTGTTGTTTTAACCAGGCCGGAAATTGTCCGCAACGTGGTGGTTTTGCCGGCGCCGTTTGCGCCCAACAACGTCACGATCTTGCCTTTCGGCACATGCAGGCTGATGCCCTTGAGCGCGACAATCGCGCCGTACTTGACTTTAAGATTTTCAATTTTTAACACGTAGCATTACCGCCCTTATTTGTGTTTGTCATCTTTTTCGTTCTTTTTAGACCACCCTTTTGGGTATTTTTTCGCAATTATCTCATGTTCAATATAAGGCGTATCGGTATTCAGCGTCACCTCAACCGACTCCATTTTATCAATGACAATTGCTTGCGGTAATGTTGGGCCGGATTGCCATTTGCCATCCTGCATGTAGAAGTAAACCTTTTTCGTTTGATTGTAGTAGATGGCCGCATCCGGAAAGTAGGTATACAGCGCCTGTTCCGCCGCTGATCCATCCGAAGATTCAACCGTTGTCTGCGATGTTTGGGTGGTTACCCCGTCGGATGTGGTTTTTGTGGTGACAGTCGTTGTGGTTGTTTTGGTCGAAGTCGTGGTTGAGGTCGTATGACTTGGACTGGTATCGGCCGTATTTGGCGTTGTCGTAGTAGTAGTTTTTGTCGTGACCACACCTTTACCCGGATAAGTCTTCAGAACTTCGGAATGATAGGTGTACGGCTCATTGGTACGCATCTTTAGCGTTACAGCGTCGCCCAGATTATTTTTAATAGCAGATGACAATTCCGCTAATTCTTTCCATTTGCCATCCAATTGCATGTAATATTTTTTACTGCCGACCGAATAGTAAATTCCCAAATTCGGATAATAGAGATATTCCCGAACGTCGCCCTCGCCTTTTTCCCACACATATACGGTTGCTTCTGTCTGGCAAGGCCCAATCGAGTCGCCGTGCTTCAAATGCGCGTCCAATGCGTTCTCTGCAATTGTTAAGTTTTTGCCGTTGTGGCAGATTGTTACTTTCTTGCTTTTATCCTTATGCTTGTTGCTATCGTTTTCCCCGGCGATTAACAAACCAGGAATTAGAACAATTGCCCCAAAAATAAACGCCCTCTTCATCGTCAGCCTCCTTACAAAACTAGTTTTTAAATAAAAAAAAATTTTCCACCAAAAAATGCCGCGAGACTTAATATAATGGCAGAGCAACAAAGACCCCAAGAACTTCATCGGAACACCGACATACCCCACGAGACTTAATATAATGGCAGAGCAACGTCAAATTCAAGTAATTTATGCTGCTGCGTGATCAATGTTATTCATCAAAAGGGCTACGCGACCTAAATTCGGGTGAACTTTTTCGCTCAGGCCAGACCTATTTTCGGAGTGGCGTAACGCGGATAGCTGATCCGCGAACATCCGACGCGGAACGGCTTTCCGCGTTACACAAAGTCCGCCGTCAGAATATGAAATGCATTCTGTCCGATGACTTAGGTTTAAGGTCACACAAACTTATGCCGCGTTATTAATAATAATGGCATGCGTCAACAAATACGGGGAAGTTGTTCGCCCTGTAAGCGCTGCAATATCCGTTCTGAACCGAGGAATGTTTTAATCAATACTGTTTTTTTGGGTTCTGCGATGACGGCGCCTATAACAGCCGCGCCTGTGCCCGCGGGATCGTTATGCAGGATGTGTAAAGCTGTGGCTGTGTATCGTTCGGGCAGAATTATGACAAAGCGCCCTTCGCACGCCACATAAACCGGGTCAAAGCCGAGCATTTCGCAAGCGCCGCCCACAGCTTCCTTGACGGGTATTTTGCCCTCGTCGAGGGTAATGCCACACGTTGCTGCTTCGGCAATTTCATTCAGGATTGTGGCCAGGCCGCCGCGAGTGACATCGCGCAGGACATGAATCTCCGGAATCCCGCTGACTAATTTGGCCACAATCTCGCCTAAGGACGCGGTGTCGCTGACAAATGGCACGGAAAAATGAAAGCCCTCCCGTTTGGACAAAACCGCAATCCCGTGCTCGCCAATCGGCCCGCTGACAATCACCACGTCGCCGGGACGCGCCTGATGCGCCGAGATGTCCAGGCCATCGCGCAAAAAACCGATACCGGCGGTATTGATGAATAACTGCGGTTTGCCGGCCCGACATTCAACAACTTTTGTATCGCCGGTGATGATTTGCACCCGGGCTTTTAAGGCGGCTAATCGCATGGATTCGACAATCATTTTAAGATCGGCTATCAAAAAACCGGCTTCGATAATAAACCCGCAGCTTAAATATTGTGGAACCGCGCCGCTCATGGCCAGATCGTTCACCGTACCGTTGACGGCCAAATCTCCGATATTCCCGCCCGGGAAAAAAATCGGATCGACCACAAACGAGTCGGTGGTAAAAGCCAGCCGGCCGGCGGCAACCGGAAACACCGCCTGATCATTGAGGACAGACAGCATTGGATTGGTAAAAGCGGGCACAAAAATGTGTTCGATAAGCTGCTGGCTTAATTTTCCGCCGCTGCCATGGCCCAGAAGGATTTTTTGTGGGGTCATAGCGGCGCCTCGCATCTATAGCCGGAAAAAAGGTAGTGCGCGGCACAAGCGCCCTCGTCCGAGACCATGCATGGGCCGTATGGATTTTCCGGCGTACAGGGTCGGCCAAACAGTGGACAACCTTCCGGCTCGGTTACGCCACGCAAGACCTCGCCGCAGCGGCAGGCGGTTTTTTGCGGCTGGAGATTCACCTGAGGATTGAATACGGCGTCGGCGTCAAATTCGGCGTAATCGGATCGTATTTTCAAGCCGCTGTTGGGGATTTCACCAAAGCCACGCCAATTGGCGCTTGCCGGTTCAAAGACCCGGCGCATTATCTTCAGGGCTTTTGCGTTTCCGGCGGGGAAGGCCGCCCGGCGGTATTCGTTGCTGACTTCACATTTTCCGGCTTGTCGCTGTTGAACAATCATATAAATGCTTTGCAAAATATCGACCGGCTCAAATCCGGCAATGACGCACGGCACATGATAATCCCGCGGCAAAAATTGCCAAACATCCGAACCGATGACGGCGCTGACATGGCCGGGTCCAAGCACGGCGTCTACTTTCAGCTCGCCTAAATCCAGCAGAGCGGTTGTCACGGGAATGGTGAGTTTTAAGATCGAAGAGACATAATAGTTGGTGATGCCCAACTGCCGGGCCCGCAGGATGGAAGCGGCGGTGGCCGGGGCGGTGGTTTCAAAACCGACGCCGAAAAAGATGACTTTTTTGGTTGGATTGGCCAGGGCGATGTCCAGCGCATCTAAGGTGGAATAGACGATGCGAATATCGCGCCCATCGGCTTTTATTTTTTCTAAGCTGCCCAACTCGCCGGGCACTTTCAGCATGTCGCCATAGGTGGCCAGAATTGTGTCCGGCATGGCAGCCAAAACTGCGGCTTTGGCCAGATCTGGGTTGGACGTGACGCAGACGGGGCAGCCGGGGCCGGAGCGCATTTTTATTGTGCTCGGCAGAACTTCGCGGATGCCGTATTTAAATATGGCGTGAGTGTGCCCGCCGCAAAATTCCATAATCGTCGTTTGGTCTTTGCATGCGCTGATTTTTTCGATTAGTTCTGCGGCGATTTTTTGATCCCGCAAAGCAGGTTGTAGCTGATTAAAGCTCATTTGAAATCCATGTTCAGGTATTTATCGACATGGATAAACAGGATGGACAGGATATACTCTCAACGGGCACAAGGTTTTGCCACAAAGACTCGAAGACACGAAGAAAAGCCTTTATTTTTGCTTTTTTCGTGACTTTGTGTCTTCGTGGCGAAGTGAAAAATTATGCCCTGTGAAAGTATAAAAGTACTTTGCACTTGCCTTTCCATCCTGTTCATCCTGTATATCCATGTTCAGGTATTTATCGACATGGATATACAGGATGGACAGGATAAAATACTTTTGTAATTGCCTTTCCATCCTGTTTATCCTGTATATCCATGTTCAGGTATTTAGCATCGATAAGGTTATGAGCGCTTCCGCTGGGTCGATTTTTTGCAGCGCGTAGCCCACATGAACCAGGACATAATCGCCAATGTGGAGGTCATCGACCATCACGATGCTGATTTTTGTCTGTACGCCCATAATATCGACGGTCGCCATATCTTCATGAGTCGCGATGACTTTTGCCGGTACCGCCAGGCACATTTTAGAATCCTGTTCTAACAAAGTTTGTTACAAAGGTAAAAGCCGCTTCAAGATTGAAAACAGCTTGTTCGGATAATCGCTCACCAAATTCATTAAATACATACCCGCGAATCCCCAGCACGTATGCTTTTGTTCGGGCTTGAAACAGATTTTGAGCCAACGCCAGAACTTCGCCGGGCATCACGCTGTGACTGCTAAAACTCAACGGGGGCTGCGGCTGCAACTCTTGAAAACAAAACGGCTCTTCGCCGTTAACGGATGCGTCCGCAAAAATGACAACATCGTGTTTGGCGATCGCAAATGCGTCTTCTACGGTGAGTTGGTAGTTGGCGTCGAGCGCGAGGCCGGGCAAGGGATTTTGCTCAAACTTGGCGACCAAAGCCGGTCCCAGGCCATCATCCAGGCGACCGGGGTTGCCGTAACCAAACAGCAGAATTTTTGGGCTTTCCGCCGGCACATCAATCACCTTTACGCATGGTATCAAGCAGGTTTTCATGGCTGTCGTAGAGCTCCACCACCAGCGGCATTTGGCCCAGGGCATGCGTCGCGCAGGACAGGCAGGGGTCGTAGGAGCGGACCGCCACTTCGATATGGTTTAACATGCCTTCGGTGATTTTCGGTTTGCCGGAAATATAGTTCTGCGCTACTTGGGTGACGGCGCGGTTCATTGCCTCATTGTTATTGGTGGTGGAAACAATCAGGTTGCAAAAAGTCACCTGATCGTTTTTGTCCACGCGATAATGATGAAAAAGTGTGCCGCGTGGCGCTTCAATCAAACCGACGCCCTCTTCGACGCGCTCTCCGGTGACAATCAAATCATTGCCCTGCAAATCCGGATCGTGCAATAACTCTTCGATTTTTTCGACGCAATGCACGACTTCGATCATGCGGGCCCAATGATAGGCCAACGACATGTGGTTGGGTTTGCCATGAGTCAGCGCTTTGAACTCCTTCAGGGCTTTTTCCGCTTCCGGCGTGTCGATAAAACCGCAAGTGTTAAGTCGGGACAACGGGCCGACGCGATACCAGCCGTCCAAATGGCCGCGGCTTTTGATAAACGGGAATTTCATATAGGACCAGGATTTAACTTCTTCAATAATATAATCGTTGTATTTCTGGTAATCGACCTGATCAAAAATGATATTGCCGTTGGCATCAACGCAGCGCAGGTTGCCGTGGTAAAGATCGAGCGCACCATCTTCCCGCACCAGCGAAAGATGGCTGGATTTAAAATGGGCAAACTCCTCAACACTTTTCAAATTGGTGAGGGTATAGTTTCGGGCAACCTCTAACGCGCTGAGCGCCCAGGTCTTCATTTGGGCGATGTCTTTCAGGAAGAAATCCCGCTCCTCGACCGATAGATTTTTGTTGATCCCGCCGGGTACAGCGCCCGTGCCGTGAATCTTCTTGCCGGCGGTAGCCCTAATAATCTCCTGCCCAAACTTGCGCATCATGACTCCCTGAATCGCCAGCTCAGGATATTTGGCGATAATACCGATGACGTTCCGAGTCTGCGGATCGGCATCAAATCCAAACAGCAAGTCCGGCGAGCACAGATGAAAGAAGTGCAGTACGTGGCTTTGCATCATCTGACCGTAATGCATTAATCGGCGCATTTTTTCTGCGGTTGGAGTCAGCCTTTTGGCTCCCACAATCACGTCCATAGCTTTAGCGGCGGCCAAGTGATGGCTTACGGGACAAATGCCGCACAAGCGCTGCACGATAACCGGGATTTCCCAGAATGGGCGGCCATGAATGAACCGCTCAAAGCCTCGGAATTCGACAATATGCAGCCGCGCTTCCCGAACATTATGTTGCTCGTCCAGATGAATGCTCACCTTGCCGTGTCCCTCGACCCGGGTGAGCGGCTCGATTTCCACTACTCTTGCTTTTGACATATTTGACTCCTATCCAATGCAAGCGGAATTTTCTTAACGGTAAAACAGAAATTACAGGTCAACAATTGCGCATTCCGCGAAAATGATGCGCAAGACGACGAAAATGTATGCCTCCGGCATACGCCCCTTAATCATACTTGATCAATCCGTAAGCCAGCTCCACCGGCTTGTCATTCAACAAAGCGGTCAGCGTTTTCCACAGTGTATCCGCGGAAGGCGGGCAGCCGGGAATTTGATAATCAATCTTAACGACCTCGGCGCAGGTATAGACACTGTCAAGAATCAGGGGCAGCGCGGGATCGTTCGGCAGGGCATTGGTCGGATTGTAGACAAACCGGCTGTTGGAGTAGGCTTCTTCGAAACATTCGCGCAAAGGGTCGTCGGAACCCATAATGGCGTTGCGCATCACCGGTAAGCCGCCCATGATGGCACACTGTCCAACGGCAACCAGCACATCACAATTCCTTCTAAAATCCTGCAGTGTTCTAACATTTTCTTCATTGCAACAACCGCCTTCGATCAGGCCGATGTCGCAGTGTCCGGTGAATTTTTTGAGGTCGTTGATTGGACTGCGATCAAACTCCACCAGCTTAACCAGTTCCATAATACGCTCGTCAATATCCAATAACGACATGTGACACCCAAAACAACCGGCTAATGAAACGGTTGCAATTCGCTTTTTCATTGTCCACCTCCCATTTTCCCAGGATTTTCGATATCGGAGCCGATGGCGGCCTTGTCAAATTGGCGTTCGCCGATGGGGATATTATAGCCCTGCCGCTTACGGATGATGCAGCCCACCGGGCAAGTTCCCTGATGGATTGCGCAATCATCCAAACATACATCGGTATCGGCCAGATTCTCACCATTCACGCCTACCCGTTTGTGGATGCCGCGGCCAACATAGCCAAAGGCGTTTTTTCCATCCATGTCTTTGGAGGCACGAATACAGCGTCCGCACAAGATGCAACGATTCGTGTCCAGCATAATATCGGGGTGGGAGCCATCTACCGGGCGAACCGGCTGCAGATAAGCGTATTTGGCCAGATGATGGATGCCCAGTCGATAAGCCATGGCCTGCAATTCGCATCGACCGCTGGCCTCGCAAATCGGGCAGAGGTGATTTCCCTCTTGAAATAGCATTCGTACAATGCCGCGCCGGCAGCGCTGGATTTCCGGCGTCTCGCTTTCTACCACAGCTCCGTCGGCAATCGGCTGCGTGCAGGCCGCCACAGGCCGGCCATTCATTTTAACCGTGCAAACCCGGCAACTGCCCTGCGGCTCCAGCCCTTCTACGTCGCACAGGCGCGGGATGTAGATGCCGGCGTCATCCGCGGCTTGCATAATAGTCTGCCCCGGCTGACCCTGAACCGTCGTTCCGTCAATTTTAAATGTAATTGTTTTTTCCATGTCTTTCACCTTTCATTAACCGGATAATCCGAGCTATCCGGGAGCTTTAACCGTTTCCATCTCCAAAGACCGGATCATAAATCAACGAGCGCCGTTTGGCCAGCCGTCTGGATTCTTCCAGCGCGCCTTGAATGTCAAAACTGGGCTGCAACCCATCCGCGCTTTCCTTCACCAATGCGGAATAGACCAGCGGGAAATGCACCATGGACGATAGAACGGGCTTTGGCGAGGTCTTGCCCAATCCGCAGCGGCTGGTCATGATAATGGTTTGGCTCAATTCCTTGAGATAGTCCAGATCAGCGCCTTCGGCGTGGCCTTTCATAATCTTCCGAATCCGCTCACGCAGAAAAACATTCCCGACCCGGCACGGCGTGCAATAGCCGCAGCTTTCGTCAATAAAAAATTCCAGAAAATAGTCCACAACCTCCATGACGTTGCGACGGGAATTAAAGATCATGACTGCGCCGCCGGTCGGCAGATCGCCAAAGCAAATACTGCGATCAAAGGCTGTCCGTCCGATCATCTCGCCACTCGCGCCGCCTATGCAAACGATCGCGGCATCATTGGCCCCGGTCAGTTCTAACAGCTCAGACACTTTGATCCCAAACGGCACTTCGTAAACTCCGGGTTTTTCACAATCGCCGGCAATGCTTAACAGCCGGGTCCCGCGGCTGGCCGGTGTGCCGATGGCGGCGAACCATTGCGCCCCCTGATCGAGAATCCGGGGCACACAGCAAAAAGTTTCCACATTGTTGACAATCGTCGGGCAGCCCAAATAGCCTTTTTCAACCGGGAAGGGCGGCCTGTTTTTTGGTTCGCCGCGCAACCCTTCGCAGGAGCTGATGAGCGAGCTTTCTTCGCCGCAAATATATGCGCCGGCGCCCAACTGAATTCGAATATCAAAGTTGAATCCGGTCTTGCCGCCGATGTTTTCGCCAAGCAAGCCACGCCCGCGCCGCTGTTGCAAGATGTGTTCAAGATATGGGCGCAGGTAGGCATATTCCGCCCGCAAATAGATCAGGCCATGTTGGCTGCGGATCGCATGGGCAGCGATGGTCATGCCCTCGATGAGCAGATCGGCTCTTTCGGTCAGCAGCACCCGGTCTTTAAAAGTTCCGGGCTCGCCTTCATCGGCATTGCAAATCACATAACGCGCTTCGGCTGGCGTTTGCTGAGCCATTTTCCATTTAGTGCCGGTCAGAAACCCGGCCCCGCCCCGGCCCTTCAACTCCGAATCTATAATCTCCTGCACAACCGCTTTTTCCGACATTTTTAAGGCTCGCCCCAAACCGGCTTCCGGTTCAAAGTAGTCGGTCAGCAGCACTTTGTCAGCCTGCCGAATATTGTTGTTGACCATGGATCGAATCAGTTCATGGCCATTATTGCCATCGCCAACTTGTGTAACAAGCCGGGTCGGATCATGATTTTCCAGCAAGCTTTGACAGATTTGACGAGCGGATTGCACCGTCAGGTTTGTGACGACCACGTCATTGATCAGGGCCGCGGGCGCCTGATCGCACATGCCGATGCAGGGACAATATTCCAGCGAAAAATTCCCATCGGCGCTGGTCTGGCCGATTTCGATGCCTAATTCTTCCACAAAAATCCGGGCGATTTTTTTGCTGCCTTTAAAGCGATCAATAATGTCATCGCACAGGCGAATGGTGATTTTACCCTTGGGTGTTTCGGAAAAAAACGCATAAAAGGAAACAACCCCCTGGATGTCAATCCGCTGGGTTGACAGCTCCGCAGCCATCAGTGCCATCGCCTTGCCGTTAATGCACTGAAACTCCCGCTGGGTATCCCATAAAATGTCGATTAAGCGCCGTCGGTCGTTGTTGTACTTTGCGCATGTTTGGCGAACAAACGCTTGCAAATCTACAAGTGGTTTCTGTTCCATAAAGTGCTCCTCAATCTATTCTCGTTAAGGGTTATTTTTGGCAGAATAAACCCTTAGGGTTTTCTTTACAGGGATAGTCAAAGCTTGTCGGTTTTTACGCTTTTGGCAACCGAAACCCTAAGGGTTTAAAAATGCAAGTTCTAACCCTTAATCAGTATATTTTGTCACGAGCGACCATGACCTGGCCAAAAGCAATGCCCCCGTCATTAGCGGGCAGGTGGTAATGCGTCAGAACTTTGTAATTTTTGCTCAAGAGCGCAAGCAGCCTGGTTAGCAAATGCCGATTTTGAAAACAGCCGCCGCTCAAAGCAACTGTTGCGATTCCGGTTTGTCGGAAGATGCGCTGAACGGCTGTTGCAATGGCCAATGCTAACGTATTGTGAAACTTGGCGGCAATATTTGATTTTGTAGTTTTATTCAGATCGGCGACAATTTGCCGGATCGTTTCTGCAAATGACACTTGAATTAGGTTGTCAACCATTTCAAGATCAAAGGCATAGTCGCCCGTTTCATACGCATTGGCAAGGCTCTCCAGCAGCATCGCCGCCTGGGCCTCGTAGGCCACGCTTGTGCGCAGGCCAAGAATAGCCGCCACAGCATCAAAAAGCCGGCCGCAGGATGATGTTAGCATGCCATTAAATCCGGTTTGAATCATCCGGGCAACAATCGCCTTATCTTCTTCGGCAATTCCGGTAAAAAAAGCCGCCGGATGGATTCCGGCACAGTGCAAATAGGCCAGACCCATTCGCCAGATATCCTGCGCGGCCTTGTCGCCGCCGGCTTGTACGACCGGCTTGAAGCGTCCGACACGCTGCAGTTTTGACGCCGGCCCAACAAAAAATTCGCCGCCCCAAACAGTCCCGTCCTCGCCAAAGCCGGTTCCATCTAAGCAGACACCAATCACTTCGCCCTGATACTGATTTTCGCCGACAACACTGGCGATATGGGCCTTATGATGCTGGACGCCTTCACAGATCAGCCCGCTTTCCAGCGCATAAATCGTAGAAAGATAGTTTGGGTGCAAGTCATGCGCGATCCATTCGGGCGCACGGCCATAAAACGAGATAAACCGCTCCAGCATCTGCCGAAAAGATTGATATGTGGCCCAATTCTTCAGGTCACCAATGTACGGACTTAGCAGGGCTGATTTACCATAAACCAGACAAAAGCTGTTTTTTAGCTCGGCCCCAACACCCAGAATAGTCTGTCGGCTCATCTGTCGCAGCGGCAAAACATGCGGAATATAGCCCCTGCTTTTGCGCACAAACTGAAACTGCGGTCGCCCCATGACAATCGAGTCATCACAGCGCACCAGAATCTCCCGATCATGAGACAAAACATCGTCCGCAATCGATAGCAGCTTGTCGAGTGAGTCCTCATCTTGATAGATCATGGGATCGTCGCTGATATTGCCGCTGGTCATAATCAAAACATCTAAGCCGGTCTCTGCAAATAGCAGAACATGCAGCGGTGTGCAGGGCAACATAAAGCCCAGCGTATCCAAGCCTGGGGAAATCGTGTCCGGCAGCGCAGCCGCAGCGCTTTTTTGTAGAAGGACAATCGGCCGCTCGCGCGACATAAGCAGACGCTCTTCAGCGGCGTTTAACCGACAATATTTGGCCACAGTCTGGCAATCTTTGGCCATCAGGGCAAACGGCTTTTCTTCCCGGTTTTTCCGTTCGCGCAAGCGGTTAACTGCCTGCGCGTTGAGCGCATTTGCGCATAGATGGTAGCCGCCTAAGCCTTTTATCGCCACAATCCGGCCGGCTTTTATGCGGTCAATCGCCGCGCTAAGGGGATCGCTTTTCGCAAGCTCCGTATCAGCCGGATCGAGTTTGAGACGTGGGCCGCACTTTGGGCAGGCGATTGGCTGGGCATGAAATCGGCGGTTGGTTGGGTCTTCATACTCACGCCGGCAATCATCGCACATCGGAAAATGCCGCATCGACGTGTTGATCCGGTCGTAGGGCACGGCCTCAATAATCGTTAAACGCGGGCCGCAATGAGTGCAATTAATAAAAGGATGCCGATAGCGCCGATCCTTTGGGTCGAGCAGCTCCCGCAGACAATCGTCGCACACCGCTACGTCCGGCGAAATTAGGGGATCGGATCGGTTTGATGCCTGGCTGGCGCGGATCTGAAAACCGCCCTCTTCTTGAATGGGAAGGAATTGCGCATTTATCCGGTCAATCTTGGCTAAGGGCGGGGCGTATGGCTTGAGATCGGCGCCAAACTGGTGAACAGCCGTTTTTTCACCTTGAATTTCCATCAGCACATCGGCGCCAATATTCAGCACAAACCCGGTCAGTTCATACTTCTGCGCCAGGCCAAAGCAATAGGGCCGAAAGCCGACGCCTTGCACAATCCCTTTGATTGTAAACATTTTGCGAATCATCATTGTACACCATACCTTGCTGACATGGTGAAATGCGTTACAGCGTCTTATCCACTGACAGCGGTTTTCTTTTGGCGCGCCAGCCAGTCCATCAGCCCAGCAAAACCTTGCCCGCTTTTCGAACTCAGTTGAATAATTTCAATGCCCGGGTTAATGCGTCGCATATAATCCGCGCATTTGGCCACATCAAAATCTACGTAGGGCAACAAATCTATCTTTGAAATAATCGCCAGTTGCGATTCATAGAAAGCGTTGGGATATTTCAGAGGTTTGTCATCCCCTTCCGTTACGCTCAGCACAACTATTTTTTTGGCTTCGCCGATGTCAAACATGGAGGGACAAATCAAATTGCCGACATTTTCGACAAACAGAAAATCAAGCCCGTCCAGGTCCAACTCATCCAGCGCATGACCCACCATGTGGGCATCCAGATGGCAGCCGCGATTGGTGTTGATTTGCGTCACATTAGCGATATATTGGCGAATTCGGGCCGCATCCAAAGACGTTTGTTGGTCGCCTTCAATGACGCCAATTTTAAAATCACTTTTCAGCCGCTGTAATAAATTCTGCAACAACGTCGTCTTGCCCGATCCGGGCGAGCTCAAAATATTTAGGCAGACAATGTCGTTTTTCTGAAAAAATCTTCGGTTTTCGCCAGCCAGACGGTCATTCGCGGCTAATATTTTTTGATTCACACTGACCGCTTCATGATCATGGTGATGATGGTCATGATTGTGCGTATGTTTATGGGTCGTTTCGCCACAGCCACAGGTATCACACATTTTTTTCGACCTCCATTTTTACAATATTGAGCTCCATGCCGTTGCGCATGGTAAAATCATAGCCGCCGCATTGTTGGCAGACTTCATACAACGTTGCCCGCGCTTGCTCCACTTGGCAAATATTGCATGTCCCGCGACCGGGAATAAGATTTTGGATCAACTTAACATTTTCAAACTCTGTTCCTTTGGTCAGGGCGCTAAAGGCAAAATCCAGCGCGTCCGGCATCACTAACTGCAACTCACCAATTTCCAGACTTACGGAACGAATCTCCGCGTAGCCTTTTTCACGCTTGAGCTCGCGCATCGTTTGCAAGATGGATTCACAAATGGTCGCTTCATGCATGGTCAATTCGTATTTTCGTAAAAGGTAACTTCTCAAAAAGTGTTGGCAAATCGAACCTTGCGAAGGCTTCAGTGCGCAACTTCATCAAATTTGCAGAAAAGCCTTGGCAAGGTTACCAACGGTTATTGAGAAACTACCGTAAAAGGCCCGAATAAAATTATCAATACCAGATATAACGGTATTAAATGCTGGTTGAATGTCAAGCAAAATCGGCCAATTTGCATTCAGCTTGGCCGGCGGGTGTATATTCTGCGCTCTATTTAACGATTAAAATGAATTTATCGCATCGAGAAAATACATCTTAAACAGACCCTTACCCTTAACCTCAATCGGCTCACGGGCGATAAACGAGAAGCGATCTTTGGCGCACTGATAGGTTGACTCCGAAACATTGATGCGCATGGGTTCGGAATTGGTTTCCATGCGGCTGGCTGTGTTGATCGTATCGCCGAACACGTTGTAGGAATATTTGCGGATGCCGACCACGCCGCCTACAACTGCGCCGGTGTTAATGCCGATCCGTAACTGCCAGGTTTGCTTGCCGGATGCCGCCGCGTCGTGATTACGATCAGCAACAAATTGCAGGATTTCCATGGCCGCCTTAATGATATTGACGGCGTGGTTTTCGTTCGGCTCCGGCATTCCGCATACCGCTAAATAGGCATCGCCCACGGTTTCAATTCGTTCGCAGTCGTTTTGGGTCATGATGTCGTCAAAACCGGTAAACAAATCGTTCAATTCCGAGATCAGCACTTCGGGCTTCAACCGGGCGGAAGTCGGCGTAAAACCAACCAGATCAGACATATATACCGTCACGCTTGGATAGCTTTCCGGAGTGGTTTTGCCGGTTTCCTTCAATTCGCGCACCACTTTTTCCGGCAAGATATTGTGCAACAGTTGATCCGACTTGGCCATTTCCAGGGCAATGATCTCGTTTTGGCGGATAATTTGCTTGCTCTTCGCCGCCAATTCCAGCATGGAGTTGGTTCGGGCCACCAGTTCGATAGGGTCAACCGGCTTGCGGATGTAATCCGAGGCTCCGGCTTCCAGCGCCGTTTGCAGATTTTTGGATGTCGTCATTACGCCGGTGCACATGATGACCGGGGTATCTTTTATTTCCGCCGTATGTCGCAACTGTCTGATGAACTCAATCCCGTTCATCACCGGCATTTCCCAATCGGTAATCACCAGATCGGGCTGTTTTTTGATGGCCATTTTCAGCGCCACCTGGCCATCGAGCGCACGAATGATGTTATACGGCTTTTCGGACGCTTTCAGCAGGTCCGCCAGCGCTTGCAAATTGTCCGGCTCGTCGTCCACGATCAAAATGGTCACTTCTTTTTCAGCGTTCATCTTACCCTCCGTTTTAGGCGATTAAGGTTAGCAATTCGGTATATTTTTCTTCATTCAGCGCATACAGCGTGTTTTGCATTTCCGCCTTCCACAAGCGGATGCTTTCACTGTCCGCCGGTTCCAGTTGCGCCAGGATTTTTTCAATGTGCGAAGTCTCGTAAACATCCAGCGTTTGCAAGACCGCAAGCAAGGGCTTCAACGCCGCTTTATCGTCGGTTGACAAAGCCCAACTGCGCGTAGGCTTTTCCGACATCCGGTGTTCCGCATGGGTGGCCGCGGTTGATTTTTGTCCGGCGGGCAAAGTAAAATAGAAGGTCGTGCCCTGTTCCACAATGCTTTTGACGCCTATTTCGCCGCCGTGCGCTTCCACGGCCAGCTTGCAAAACGTCAGGCCAATGCCGGTGGAACGGACGTTGCCGGAGCTTTTGGCCTTGACCTGGCCGAATTTCTCAAACACCGTGCTCAGTTTATCCGCCGGAATGCCCTCGCCGCTGTCGGTGACTTCGATGCGCACGAAACCTAACAGGTCTTCAAGACCTGTTAGGTTTATTTGGCCGTTATTCGGCGTATACTTGATGCCGTTGGTCAGCAGATTGACAACCACTCGCTCGATCATTTCCGCATCCGCTTTGACGGTGACTTCCGGCCCAATCATGTTGGTGATGGTGATATTCTTGCGTTGGCTGAGAAACGTCACCTGCCGGACGGCATTTTCCACGATTTCAACCAGCACCTGATCTTGCTTTTCCAGAATCATTTTGGTGTCCTCAAACTTTTGCACATCGAGAATGTTCATGACCATGGTCAGCATTTGCTTGCTTGATTGGCGCAGCATCTCCAACTGCGACTCAACCGCGCGGGAATTGAGCGCGCTCATAATTGCGTTGAGCGGATTTTTTAAATCGTGCACAATCATGCCCATCATGCTTTGCTTGAAGCCGTCCAGGACGATGAGTTTTTCATTGGCGTTACTCAGTTCGGCGGTGCGTTGGGTGACCTGGCTTTCCAGTTCCCGTTGCCGTTGTTTGAGTTGATTGATCCGCCAGAAATAGATGGACGGCCCGCTGGTCAGAAAAAATAGAGCATAAATTGTATATGCCCACCACGTTTTCCACCACGGCGGGGTGATCGTAATATTGACCGCCGTGCCTTGCTCGTTCCACAGATCGTCATTGTTGCTGCCCTTAACCCGGAAGGTGTAGTCGCCCGGATCGAGGTTGGTGTAGGTGGCAAAGCGGCGGTCGGCTCCGGCGTAGTTCCAATCTTTATCAAAGCCTTCCATCTTGTAGGCGTATTGGTTCTTCGTCGGGACGATGTAGTTGAGCGCGGCGAAGTCCAGGGAAAAGACGCTCTGCTGATAGGACAGGGTAATGCTTTTGGCCAGGTTGATGTGCTGCGGCAGCGGCGAGTCCGGGCCGATGGACACACTTTTGTTAAAGATTTTAAAATCGGTCAGGACGACCGGTGGGAGGTAGGGATTGTCGGTGATGTCCTCCGGGCGGAAGGCAGTCAAGCCATTGATACCGCCGAAATACATCACCCCGGCCCGGCTTTGGTAGTAGGAGTACTTGCTGAATTGATTGCTCTGTAAACCGTCGCGCGCATCATAGTTTTTAAAGGTCTTCTGTCCCGGATTAAAACAACTCAGGCCGTTATTGGTGCTAAGCCACAATCGGCCCTGTTGATCTTCCAGGATACCCCGGATGACATCATTGGGCAGGCCGTCTTTGACGGTATAGACGGTAAATGTCTCAGACCGGTAGTCCAAACAATTGAGCCCGGCATCCGTGCCCAGCCACAACCGCCCGGCCCGGTCTTCGTGGAGGCAATGGATCACATCGCTGCTCAGTCCACCGGGTTGAGCGCGATATTGGCGAAAACGGACGCTGTCAGCCGGGGTGAAGTCGGGCCAGTTCATTCGAAAAAGACCTTCAGTTGTGCTCACCCACAGGGTTCCGCCGGCGTCCTCGGTCAGGCAGTTCACGTATGTTTTTCCATCAGAATCTGGCTGAAAAAACCGGAAGTTACGCTGGGCCGGCTGCCACAGGCTTAAACCATTTTTAGTGCCGATCCACAGCCGTTGCCGGCGATCCCGATACAGGCATTGAATGCGGTCGTCGCTTAAACTTGTGGGGTCGTTGGGATCGTGCCGGTATTGTTGTAGAATTCCGGTCACTGGCTGCCACAGGTTTAAACCGCTGGTTGCGCTGCCCAGCCACCAGGCCCCGGAGGTATTCGGAGTCATGGCTGTGATGGTGAATTTCAACGGATAGCGCTGAACCAGGCCGCTATCAGGAACCAAACGATTCAACCCGTTCCAGGTGGCAATCCACATGGCCCCGGTCCCGGTCGAATCTTCGGCAACAGTATAAATTTGATTTGAAATTAAGCTGTTGTTGTCCTGCGGATCATGCCGATAATGGCGGAAACGGGTCGGACGTGAGTCGAGGACGCTCAAACCGCTGTTGCGGGTACCCAGCCACAGCAGCCCGGAGCGATCCGGATAGATCGCAAAAACGGTCTTGTCCCCCAGGCCGGCCGGATCGGTGGGATCCGGGCGATAGACGGTAAAGACGCCGGTCTGCGGATCCCGGCGATTCAACCCGCCGCCATCCGTGCCGATCCACAGACCACCGCTCGGATCGGTCTGAATGTCCCGGATCAGGTTGGAACTGAGGCCACCCGGGGTGGTGGGGTCCGCGGCGTAACGGGTGACGCGCCCGGTGGCCCGATCCAGCATATTCAGACCAGCGCGCCAGGTACCCAGCCACAGCCGCCCGGCCTGATCTTCACCGATGGCGGAAATTTGATTATCGTTCAGGCTGTTGGGGTTGGCCGGATCGTGCCGCCAGTGCTCAAAGCCGTCCGTTTCCGGATTCCAGCGCTCCAGCCCGCCGCGGGTGCCAATCCAGAGCTGACCGTCACGGGTCTGATAGAGGACACTGACTGTTTGGTGGCTGAGACCGGCCGGATTCTGCCGGTCGGGCAGGTAACGCTTAAAACGGGCCGCATCCGGTTGATCCTTTGGCGGAAGTTGATCCAGCCGATTCAAGCCATTGCTCGTGCCGACCCACAGCCTACCGTCCGCGTCACACAGCAGCGCATTAATATAGTTATAACGAGAGCTCAGGCTGTGCGTATCGGCGGGGTTATGGCGGTAATGATAAAAGGTCTCGCTGACCGGGTCAAAGCAATCCAGCCCGGCGCCGTTGGTGCCAATCCACAACCGGCCGGTCCGGTCTTCGGTAATCGTCCAGATATAGTTTCCGGCTAAGCCGGCGCTATCGGCCGGGTCATGGCGGTAAACCGTAATGCGGTAACCGTCATATTTGTTCAGTCCGTCCGCAGTGCCAAACCACAAAAAGCCGCGGCTGTCCTGAAAAATCACGTTCACATGGTTGTTTGATACGCCGTCGTCAATAGTCAAATGGCCAAACTTGCGGTCGCGGGCGGCGGGCAGCGCGGTGTTGTCGCTGTCGCCGGTCGGGGCATCGCTGTCCTGGGCCAGGGCGGGCCGGGCCAGCGGCAGGCAGAGCAGCAGCAGGCAAGGCAGCAGTAGCGGGGCAAAAGGTCTCATCAGGTCCTCCATGAAAAGGGTTGTGCGATTTGCCTAAATCGCCTGCACGAATACGGCAACAATAATCAGGCGATTAAAGCCAGCAACTCGGCATACTTTTCTTCATTCAGCGCATATAGCGTGTTTTGCATTTCCGCCTTCCACAAGCCGATGCTTTCACTGCCCGCCGGGTCAATTTGACCGAGGACTTTTTCAATGTGCGAAGTCTCGTAAACATCCAGCGTTTGCAAGGCCGCATACACCGGCGTCAAAGCGGCTTTGTCGGCGGCGGACAAAACCCAACTGCGCGTAGGCTTTTCCGGCATCCGGCGCTCCGATGCATGAGTGGCCGCGTTTGATTTTTGTCCCGCGGGCAGCGTAAAATAGAAGGTCGTGCCCTGTTCCACAATGCTTTTGACGCCGATTTCGCCGCCGTGCGCTTCCACGGCCAGCTTGCAAAACGTCAGGCCAATGCCGG
>CAYOLL010000091.1:0-23752 GCA_964404765.1 uncultured Gemmatimonadota bacterium
CAAGTTTTGCAGTAAAGCCTTCGCAAGGTTGCCAACGCTTTTTGAGCAATTACAAAAAAAGTAACCCCCGGCGCTTTGGCATCGTGCCATTTCGGAAGCGCTCTGCGTTTCAAGAACCAGGGCCATAAAAGCAAGAATAATTCACAACGAGGACAAGATGACCCAAACGAAAAATACGCCGGCCACGATTCTGATTGTTGACGACGTGGCGGCCAATATCAGCATGTTGCTGTCCCATCTGAGCCAGCATGGCTTTAAAGCGCTGGTGGCCAGAGACGGCGAAAGCGCGCTGGAACAGATGCGGCATACGCTGCCGGATTTGGTGCTGCTGGATGTACTGATGCCGGGCCTGGATGGTTTTGAAGTGTGCCGCCGTATAAAAGCCGACGGCAAGACCCAGAAGATTCCAATCATCTTTATGACCGCCCTGAACGACGTGGTCGACAAAGTCAAAGGCTTTAGCGCCGGCGCGGTGGACTATGTGACCAAACCGTTCCAACAGGAGGAACTGCTGGCCAGAATCCGCACGCATTTAACCATTCAACAGTTGGAAAAAGACTTACATGAGAAAAACGAAGTCCTGCAAAAATCGCTGGCCCGCGAAAGAAAGCTGCTGGAAGACCTGCGCTTAAATATCAGCTATGCGATTCCTCATGAATTGCGGACGCCTTTAGCCACAATTATTGGTTTTGCCGAAATATTGCAGGATGCATTGGGACAGACGGATCCGGGACAGGCGCAAATGGCGGCGGCAATTTATAAAAGTGGCTTTCGTCTACACCATCTGGTGGAAAATTATCAGTTGTACGCCACGCTGAGTCTGATGAAGTATATACCGGAATTCGGCGTGATCGGTTCGGCTGTCACCACGGTCGACGTTATGGAATTAACAACAGCCGTGGCAACCAAAAAAGCCAGGGAATGGAAGCGGTCGGGCGATTTGAACTTAGCCTTGATCGACGCGTCTATTCAGGTATCGGCAGCTAATCTGCAAAAAATTGTCGAGGAAGTTATTGATAATGCATTCAAATTTTCCGAGCCGGGATCGCCTGTTCATCTAAAGAGTTCTTTCCAGGACTCGTGCTTTGTGCTAAGCATTTCCAATCAAGGGCGCGGTATGACGTCTGAGCAATTGACCAGCATTGGCGCTTATATACAGTTTGAACGCCGTCGTTACGAGCAGCAAGGCTCCGGGCTGGGATTAATCATTGCCCAATTGCTGGCAGTCTACGAAGGCGGACAATTAATCATCGAAAGCGCGCTCGACGCCGGCGCAACGGTACAACTGATCCTTCCGCAGAAATAGCGTTCGTAAGTAAAAGTAATGTTGTTCGTATCAAAAACTGTATTTTAAGTGACCTGCAAAAAGTTTTTACACAGCAAGCGGCAAAGCTATGTTCTAACCGCGCTAGCAGTTACCTGTTTATAGCGGTTCGGATCTACGATATTGCGGTGGGATTTCGATCTATACTGACATTAAGGGTTAGAAGTTGCATTTCCAGACCATTAGGCTGTCCAAAATGGGTGAAAACCCGCAAATTTGCTGGATCGTCGTAGAGTAAACCCTACGGGTCTTTTCTGCAAAAATAAACCTTTAACGATTATATAAACAGGGAACCGCTACGCGGTTTTAAAATGCCTAATGCAGCCCGGCAGAAGTTCGCCGGGAGTTATTTCAACTGCATTGAGTGTCATTCCGTAGGAATCTTTTTTTCAAATCAGCACTGGGCTATCACCGGAAAAAGATTCTTTCAGAATGACGCCGCCGACCTGCTGTTGAACTCCCGACGAATTTATGCCGACGTGCATTAGGTAGTAACGAGTTTATTAGATCATGGAACTTTTATCGGCTGAGGCAGGTGATTTTGAGGAGACGCGGAAGTTGTTGTTGATCAAATAGCTCGGCAGAATATATTTTTATTGTTCTGGCCTCGTGATCTTTCGGATCGGGAGGCTTTTTTATTGGTGCCGATCCACAAATTAGATTGACAAAAGTCAACTTTAATTTTTAATTATCGGTCATAACCGTTTGTCTTGCGATCATTTTATGCCATTTCGATTGTCCCTTTATTTTCCCCCCTTCAAAAAGGAGTTGTCCCATGAAACGCGTTCTGCTCACCGGAATCGCTTCACTTTTCATGCTTGCATCGTTGGCCTGGAGCCAAACCGCCACTCTGAGCACCCAAGGCGTTTTACGCCAAACCTCCGGCAGCGCCGTGCCGGATGGCAATTATCAAATCACCTTTCGGCTGTATAATGTCGCCACCGGCGGGACGCAATTGTGGCAAGAAGTGCAGACCGCCGTGCCGGTGCAGAACGGCATCTACAGCGTCGTGCTCGGCAGCGTGACGCCCTTGAACCTTGGCTTCGATCAGGATTACTGGCTGGGGGTGACGGTTGCGCCCAGCACGAACGAGATGAGCCCGCGCACGAAGCTGACCGCCTCACCGTATGCGCTGTCACTGGTTGGATCGAGCAACAAATTTCCCTCTTCCGGCAACGTGGGCATTGGCACTCTCACCCCCCAGTCCAAGCTGCATGTAGCCGGTAGAATGTATGTTGATGATGGCGTTATCCAAAGAGGCGGTAGTCCCATTACCGCGACAAGCGATCTGGGCTTATATTCCCGCGTCGCCGGTAACTATATGCGGTTTGTAACCAATGGTGCGCCCTTTGTTTTTTATCCCCAGGAAGGCGCTGATGGCACCGGCGCAAGTGAGGCTATGCGCATCAGCGCTGATGGCAATGTGGGGATCGGCACAAGTTCCCCATCGGCGAAGCTGCACGTAAATGGCAATGTTTCTGTAAGTGGCGGCATCACCTCTTCCGCTGACAATACTTTTAATGCCAATATATTTGTCGGTCGCACCGGAGGTGTTATTTACCAATGGGATTACCTATATGGCTCAAACACTTACCGTTATTTAAGCAATTTCGGGGGAGACGGAAATACCCCAACCTGGCAGTCGTCCGATAAGCGGCTAAAAGATCATATCCGGCCCATCGGGGACGCGCTGCGCAGCATCATGCAGCTCAACGGCATCAGCTATCAGTGGAGCCCCGAAGGCCTTGACTATCTCACCAAAGACGTGAATGAACAAACCGTCAGCGCCGGCCCGAATGCGACCGCAGCGGAAAATCAAGCGGCGGTGGAGCGGGCCAAAACGGCGGCAATGGAAAAGCTGAACGACCCCCAAATCGGACTGATTGCCCAAGATGTGCAGGTCGTGCTGCCGGAATTAACCAACACCGATAAGGACGGGTATCTGCGGGTCAATTACACCCAGCTAACCGCCGTCTTAGTCGAGGCGATCAAGGAGCAGCAGCAGACCATCGAGCAGCAGAATCAGCGCATCGCCCGGCTGGAATCCGATAAACACGACTATGCCCGCACAAGCGCGAATTTGCAAGCCAAGATGGTCAAGCTGGAGGCCGCGCTGGAAATGCTGCTGAAGAATAAATCGGCGGTGGTCACGACGCAATTGGGCCAAAACTAACCGATCCTCAACTTAATAACCTTGGGTAAATTCACCCTAAGGGTTTTGCTCTTCAACCCTTAGGGTGTTGCACCGCGGAGCCAGACCCTAAGGGTTAAAAAGCGAAACCCTTAGGGTCACAATTCATGTGAGGGAACGATGAAAATAAAAAAGATAGTTAAGGCGTTTTGGCTTGCCGCCGTTGTTTTACTCTGCAGCTATCCGCCGCTTTGGGCGAGTAATAGCAACATCTTAATCAACGGCGCGACCTCCAATGCGTCCGACGGCTTCAACTATAACGGCACGGTCACGGTCGGGCAGCCGCTGGTCGGCGCGGCCTATGTGGGCAATGGCACCCTGCCGCCCACGGCGACCCGCAGCTTAGTGCATGGCTTCTGGGCATTTTTCGTATTAGAGCCTTTGCCGCCGGTGGTGCTGCCGTCGCAGGGCGATTATACGGATCGGGTTTCGATTCGCTGGGAGTTTGATCCGCTCAGCCCGGCCCCGGATGTGGGCTTTAAAGTCTTCCGCGATAATACGCTGATCGCCAATGTCCCGGCCAATCAGCGCGAATATACGGATTTTAATGTCATCGGCGGGCAATACTACCGCTACGAGGTGCTGGGCATTAACGAGTTTGGCGAGGGCAAGCGCGGGGAAGGCGTCGGCTTTATCAACCCCAACGGCGTCATCACCGGTCATGTCCAAACCTTGCAGCAGCGACCGATAGCCGATGCCGAGATTACCTTGTCACCCAATCTGGGCAAGGCGCTCTCTTTTGATGACATCAATGGTTCGGTCAATGTCGCGCATGACAATGCCCTGAACATTGCGACCACTTCCGGCACGATTGAGGCTTGGATCAAGCTGGATAACCTTAATCGCGAAAACCCGATTATTGAAAAATACACCTGGGAGGCCGGTAAGGGCGGCTTTGCGCTGCGCATCTTAGGAGATAATCGGCCATACCTTTATCTGATTAACAATGGCGTCCCTTTGGCGCCCATCTTCGGTATGGACCCAATCCTGACCGCCAACCGCTGGTATCATATAGCGGCTACAATTGATAATGCGCAGGATATCGCCCGGTTGTACGTCGATGACGTCGAAGTCGGCAGCGGTAATATCAGCGCGTATCAACAGATGCCGGGCGATGCTCCGCTGCGGATCGGTTCGCGCGGCAATGATGGCGCGGTTAATTTTTCCGGGAGCATAGACGAAGTTCGCTTGTGGAGCTCCATCCGCAGCAGCGCCGAAATCAACAAATATATGACCCATACCCTGTCCGGTCAGGAAAACGGCTTAGTGGCTTACTGGAAATTCGACGAAGGCGTCAGCTACTATGTTTTCGATCATAGCAATAATGCGCATCATACCCGCTTTGCCGCCGACAACGGCCCGCAGTGGACGGATGACCACTCGCCGGTGAATAATTCGGCCTACACCGACGCCGCAGGTAATTATGTCATGGGCGGCATCTATTACGGCGCGGGCACGACCTTTCGGGTCACGCCAAAGCTGATTACGCCGATTGGCCGGGCGCTGAATTTTGACGGCGCGGACGATTACATCGGCGTCAACAATGTCGTTTTAGACAGCACGTCGTTTACCATCGAATTTTGGGCGAAGCGCGGTTCGACCGGCACGGATGATTATGTCATCGGTCAGGGCACCTGGGGCATGGTTCGCAATGCCCTGGTTATCGGCTTCCGCGATAATAACAAGTTCACTTTTGCCTTTTATGGCGATGATTTGGATACGCCCGCAAGTTATACCGATAGCAACTGGCACCACTGGGCGGTAACCTACGACGCCGCCACCAAACAGCGGGCGATTTATCGCGACGGTGCTGCGGTCGCCACCGGCACGGCCGGCAACCATTACGCCGGTACAGGTGAACTGCTGATCGGCAAGGTGCCCATCAGCGGGCTTGCCTTTGGCGGGACGCTGGACGAAGTCCGCATCTGGAACACGGCCCGCACCGGCGCGGACATTGCCGCCACCATGAACCGCAGGCTGAACGGCGACGAAGCCGGGCTGACGCTGTATTATCCGCTCAACGAGGGCATCAACGACGTGGTCAGCGATTTGACCGCCAATCGCAATTACGGTATTTTGCGCAACTTTAACACGGCGACAGCCTGGGTGACGGACTATCCGTTGACCGAAAACCTAACCCACGAATTTAATCCGGAATATCGCAACGTCACCCTGAACAACAGCATCACTTCCGTTGACGGGGTGGATTTTACCGACCTGTCGCTGATTCCGGTGACCGGCGTCGTACGCTTTGACAATACCTTGTGCTTTGAAGATGAGGTGGAGATTCTGGTGGATGGCGTCTCGCAAAGTCCAAAGGTCGTAACCGACGAGAACGGCGCGTTCAAAATGGAATTTGAGCCGGGGACATCGCATACGATTACGCCGGTCGTGGCCGGGCATACCTTCAGCCCGGCGTCGTGGAGCGTGCCCAACATCACATCGCCGATAGCGGGCATTGTCTTTAAGGATCAGACGCTGCGAAATCTGCGAGTCAATGTCTATGGCGGCACACCGGCCTGCAATATCCCGTTGATTCCGAGCAGCGGCCAACTGCGCGTCACCGTCACCAGCACGCCGGCCTGTTACGAAGCGTCGCAGGTTATCAGCAGCGGCACTGTTGCAACCTTTACCGGGCTACCGGCCTACGACTTTGTCGTCACGGTGTCGCATCCCGACGGCAATATCCGCTTTGACGGGCAGACCGTCTCGCTGCGCGAAGTCGCCGCCGATACGCTGAGTTTCGAGTATCATGCTCCCATCGTCACGTCCATCAATGGCCTGACCGCGCCCATTTGCGCCAACATCACCGACCCAAACAACGTGCTACTGCCCGTTCGCCCGGTGCTGAATCCCGATGTCGCCTATTCAATCAGCCTGACCATCCGCGAGGATTACGCGCCCTACGGCGGCACCTGCAATGTGGACACCGGCTTTGTCGTGTTGCGCAACGGCATTGCCGACAAAGCGGACACGACGTTGTACTTTCGGAACGGCACGATCAACAATATCCCTTTTAAAGTCGGCGCGCCCAACATCCTCAGCGGCGGCGATTATCCGTATCAAAAATCCATCGAAGCCGTGGCCGGGGAATTTGTCCGCAACACAACCAACAACACCTGGCAAACGGGCCGCACCGACGATGACATCAAATGGGCGTATGTCACCGGCCAGCGCAAGCGCGGCACGACCTTTGTGACGCTGAAAACCGACCGGATGCCGCTGCACATCTTACGCGATCCGCCCGGCGACAAAAGCTATTCCTTTCTGGAAGAGCATACCTCTTTTTCGACGGTGCGCCGCTTTATGACTCACACGTCGGACGTCGTCGGCTTTGAAAGTATGAATTATTTCGGTCCCGATGTGACGTTGACCATTCCGTTGGGGCCATCCTTTGAGACCGATCTGGACTTAACGGCCAACTCCAGGTTCACATTGCACATTGAAAAGAGTACGGAAAAGGACATCCGGCTGACGCTGGAAATGGATCGCCGCTATCAAACCTCGGACAATCAAACCCCATTTATCGCCGGTAAAAATATGGGCGATCTGTTCGTTGGTGTGGGCCTGAACCTGACGGTGACCGACGCCGATAATTTGACTTTTAACAGCTCGACCTGCCGCCTGGCGCTCAATGTAACCCCGGCAGTGGATAGCGTCAAATTCGCGTCGGCTTATATCTTTTCGGAAAATCATATTCAGAACTCACTCATTCCCGATTTAGTTCATATCGCCCTCACCACTGACACACTCGCCCTCTCCTTAAAACCGCTTTACGAGGCGGCCATGTGGGCCAGTTTGCTGAGCTATAACGCCAAGCTTAAGACGTACAGCCCGGCGCAGCGCCTCGAGGCAATCTCCTTTGATGGCGCGGCCGGCGGTTACGATTATAGCAAGACCGTGCGCAAGAATCGCTTAGACAGCTATACCACGCTGGCGGCGATTGAATCCGATTCGTATCTTTTAAGCGGCGCCCGGGTCAATGGCATTGGGCGGGAAAGTCGGATCTTTTTTGGCAGCGTGGGCAGCAACTCTGTCCCCGTAGATAGCCTGTTTGGCGCAAATACCAGTGACGCGCTTGGGACGGGCATTCAGACCAACGTCATCAATACTTTATTGACCCTAAAAGACGTTTTGAAAATCGGCAGCTCCGTGATTGGGATCATGGCCGGTAATCCTTTTTCCGCAATCGGGCTGGGCCTGGGCACGTATGGGATTGTAGACAATTGGGTCAATCCGGCCAACGCCACTTTAATTACCGAAACGGATACGACGACCACCACCGGCTATCATCTGGAAGACGACGATCCGGGCGACAATTTCTGGGTCGAGGTCTATAACGACGGCGTCTATGGCACCTATTACAAGACGGTGGCCGGAGCCAGCAAATGCCCGTGGGAGGCCAACACCGCCAAGCGCGAAGTTCCGGTCCTGAACATTTCGCCCGCCATCCTCAACGATGTTCGTCCCGATGAATCGGCGGTGTTTAGCCTCAGTCCCGGCAATGCCAGCGAGACCGACGAAGGCGGCTGGTACCGCGTCCGCACCCTCACCGAATCCAATCCGAACGGGGCGGAAATTCTGGTCAGCGGCGAATGGGCCGGCGGCGAAGGCGTGTTGCTCTATCTGACGCCCGGGCAGGTCACGCCATTAACGGTGGCGGTCAATCGCGGCGCGGGCGAATACGATTTTGACAACCTGAAAATCATGCTCACCTCGGCCTGCGAGTTCGATCTGGCCCAACAAGGACTGAATGCGGGCAAGCCTTTCCTGGCCGATACGGTCAGCTTCAGCGTTCATTTTGCCCGCCCCTGCGCCGAAGTCGAAATCACCAATCCCGGCGACGGCTGGCTGCTGGACGCCGCCGCCAATGACACGCTCTGGCTGACCTTGCAGGGCTACACGCTGAATAACCAGTTCAGCGACATCAAGCTGCAGTACCGCCCGCTGAATGCAAGCGCCGCCAGAAATGACATTTCTCCAAGAAATGTCATTTCTAATGACACTGCCCCTCGTTCCCAAGTTGTTCTTGGGAACGCCTCTGCCGGCGAAACTGTGTTTCGCGCTGTCAATGGGGAAACAGAGTTTCCGGGGCAATTGCGTTCCCAAACTGAGTTTGGGAACGAGAATAGTGAAGCCCGCTTCAGCGCGCTTGCGCTTTCAGACGCGAGATTGATCTCGCGGGGAAATGGAGACTCGCGGGGAAATGGAGACGATCCGGCCACGCAAAGCGACACCTGGATCACCTTCAAAACCATCGCCTACAACACCATTCCGGCCTCGCCGCCGTATATCATCGTGCCGTGGGATGTGTCGCAATTGGACGATGGCGCATATGAAATCCGGGCGGTGACGACCTGCGTTTCCGGCGCGGCCATTGCCGGGGCGTCGGTTCCGCTCAACGGCATTCTGGAACGCTACGGGCCGCGCGTCTTCGGCACGCCCCAACCGGCCGACGGCGTACTGCAAGCCGGGGACGATATCAAGATCAGTTTCAATGAAACGATTGTCTGCAACAACATCGTCAAAGCCGATCTGGGCGGCGCCAACAACATCGGCCTCTACAATGCCGAAACCGGCGCGTTGATTGACATGGAATTCACCTGCTTTGACAATACGATTATCCTGACGCCGACGCCGAGCAACTACTTCTATGAAAACCGGACGCTGCGGGCCAGGCTGAAAGGCATCAAGGACTTATACGGTAACGCCATGCGCGATTCGACCCAGTGGGAATTTTACGTCAATCGCAACCCGATTGCCTGGGACGGCGGCGCAATCACGGTCACCAAGTATGAAGACCAAACCGTGACGATCACCCGTCAATTGGTCAACAGCGGGCCTTCGGCCATGAGCTTCAACTTTATCGATACCGCGCCCGCGCCCGGTCGGGCGGCCATTCAACCGCCCAATTGGTTGACGGTTTCGCCGACGAGCGGCACGGTCAACCCCGGTTCGGCCCAGACGATTTCCCTCACCTTTAACGCCAGCCTGAGCGGCGGGCCGTACACCCACAATCTGATTGTCCGCACCGGCATGGGCGATGAAACGATGCGGGTGGATTTGGCGAACGTCTGCTACGCGCCGGCCTGGGTTGTCAACGCCGCGGACTATCAATATTCCATGACGATTACCGGCAAGCTGCGCGCTTCCACGCGGCCATCGCTGGAAACGACCGTCGTGGCCATGATCGGCAATGAAGTGCGCGGGGTCAAGCGTGTGGAATACGAATCGGCCCTCAACGACACGCTGGTCTTTTTGACGATTTACAGCGATTCACTCAGCGGCGAGATCATCACCCTCCGCGCCTACGACGGGTTGATTTGCCGCGAGTTGGGGTCTATCGTCAACGGTTTTACTTTTCAAGCCAATGCCATGATCGGCAGTCCGCAAAGCCCGACGGCGCTTAATTTGTCCAGCCAAATGACCCGGCATTTTGTGCAGGCCAAAGGCTGGAGTTGGCTGTCGCTCAACCTGACTCCGGCTAACTTGGCCATCAACAACGCGCTGGCCAATGCCCCGGCCACGACCGGCGATTTGATCAAGAGCCAAACCGCATTCAGTCAATATGTAAGCGGCGCGGGCTGGATCGGCTCGTTGTCGGCGTTGAATACGTCCACCATGTACATGCTCAAACTGGCCAACGCCGCCGAATTTGATCTGATTGGCACGGCCATCAACACGGCAACCAGCCCGATTGCCGTTGTCAGCGGCTGGAACTGGATTTGCTATCAACCAACCACGGCTTTGCCGGTCAATACCGCGCTGGCCGCGCTGACCAATTCGGCCACCGGCGATTTGATCAAGAGCCAATTTGCTTTTGCCCAATACGTGTCGGGCATCGGCTGGATCGGCAGTCTGGACAACTTAACGCCGGGACAGGGTTACCAACTGTTTCGGGCGAATGCCGGCACACTGACGTATCCGAATACGCCCGTCGCCGCATTGCGGAATGCGGATTTGGGATTGCGGGATGAAATTGGCAATTCTCAATTGGCAATTGCCAATTGGCAATTCGACCCCACGCAATTCGAGCACAGCATGACGATCACGGGAGAATTCCCCCCTGACAAGGGGGGTGTTGCCGCCTTTGTCGGCGACGAATGCCGCGGAACGGCCCAACCTGTCTACGTCGAATCGCTGCAAAAACATTTTTTCTTTTTGATGATTTACAGCAATCAACCGACGGACGAAGTTGTCGAATTTCGTCTGCTCAATCAAGGCGACGCGAGCGAATATGCGGCCGATCAAATGATTTCGTTTGAATCGAATGCCTCGCTCGGCAGCATCGAAGCGCCCTTTGTCTGGACTTCAACGCCGTTGGGCGTGGAAGACCCGAGCGTGGCCATGCCCACCCATTTTGCGTTAGCCCAAAACAGGCCCAACCCTTTTAGCGCCTTGACCACCATTCAATACGCCCTACCAAAGGATGCGAGCATAGAAATCGCCATCTACAACGTGGCCGGGCAAAAAGTGCGGACGCTGGTGAACGGCAAACAAGCCGCCGGTTATCGCAGCGTGAATTGGGACGGAGCGAACGATGCGGGCGAAGCGGTGAACGCGGGCGTGTATTTTTATCGGCTGAAGACGAATTCCCCCTTTGGAGGGGGCCGGGGGGAGGTTTTTGAGGCGACGCGGAAGTTGTTGTTGATTAAGTAAAAGTAATGCTGTTCGTATCAAAAACTGCGTTTTAGTACAGCGCAAATGCTTGGGATTAATTTTATAATGACAAAACCCCCACGGTTTTCAGATCGCCGTGGGGGTTTTGTTTTCTGACATAGTTTGATCAAATCAAGCGCTTTAGGGTTTGCGTCTCCAGCGGCGCGGGTGGGGCTTGGCCGGGTTGATTTGCTCATCGTGTTTCGCCTGGTTGCGCCGGGATCGGCCGACTTCGCCGGGACCATGGCTGACTTGATAGCGCGGTTCCCGGCTTGTCGTGCTGTCTCGTTGCTGGCCTTTAAGAATCGGCTCGGCTTTAATATTACGATCCGGTTCAAATCCTGTAATGGTCGCTTTTTCGATGGTTCGTTTGAGCAATCGCTCAATACCGGTCAGAAGACCATGCTCATCTACACAGACTAACGAGATCGCCGTTCCTTCGCTACCGGCTCGACCCGTACGACCAATGCGATGAATATAATCCTCCGGAACAAAGGGCAGCTCATAGTTGACCACATGGGGCAACTGATCAATATCCAGGCCGCGGGAGGCAATATCCGTGGCGACTAACACCCGCACACTGCCTTGCTTAAAGTTTTCTAACGCTTCCGTACGCGCGCCCTGACTTTTGTTGCCGTGGATAGCGACCGCGCTGATTCCGTCCTGCAAAAGCTGTTTGGTCAGGCGGTTGGAGCCGTGCTTGGTGCGGGTAAAAACAAGTACCCGCCGCCAGTTCTGCGAGTTGATCAAATAAGATAGAAGGTCACGCTTGCGTGTGCGATCCACCGGGTAGACTTTTTGGGCAATACCCTCGGCGGTGGTGTTGCGCAGTGCGATCTGGATGTGAGTTGGTGAATTTAACAAATCATCCGCCAACGCCTTAATTTCATCAGAAAATGTAGCTGAAAACAACAAATTTTGTCGCTTTGGCGGCAGCAGCGCCAGTATTTTGCGAATATCGCGAATAAAGCCCATATCCAGCATCCGGTCCGCCTCGTCCAAAACCAGGATTTCAACTTTGGACAGGCTCAGTGTCCTTTGCTGAATGTGGTCCAATAAACGTCCCGGCGTGGCGACTAAAATATCGACGCCCTGACGAAGCGCCGTAATCTGTGGATTGATGTTAACCCCGCCAAAGACGACGGTCGACTTTAAGCGCAGATATTTACCATAAGTTACAATACTCTCTTCGACTTGCGCGGCCAACTCGCGGGTTGGCGTCACGACCAGGGCGCGGATGCGGCGCGGCCCCTTTTCCGGCCCTTGCATGTTTAAGCGCTGTAACAACGGCAGCGCAAAGCCGGCTGTTTTTCCGGTGCCGGTTTGGGCGCCGGCTAAAAGGTCTTTGCCTTCCAGAATAATAGGAATGGCCTTAAGCTGCACCGGGGTTGGTTGGCTATAACCTTCTTCGGCAACAGCGCGTAGCAATTCCGGTAAAAGTCCGAGAGTACTAAATGAAGTATCGATACGTTCTCCTTATAAATGATGATGCAGACACAAACAGGATTATTTGTATAAACGACTATACTTTTCCTGCAAATAATTAACAAAAGGCATTACGGTAAAAGGTTTACCGCTAATGCGCTCGACCAATTGCTTAGACTTATACATTTTACCATGACGATGAATATTCTGATTCAACCACTGCTTGATCGGTGCAAATTGACCGCGTTCGATGAGACCGTCAAAGTCCGGGATTTGCTCCTGCGCGGCTTCACGCAATTGCGCCGCGTACATGTAGCCCAGCGCATAGGTCGGGAAATAGCCGATCAGGCAGCCCGCCCAATGATTATCCTGCAAAATGCCTTTAGCCGCGTCCGGCGGTGTAAGGCCCAGATACTCCTGCATTTTTTGATTCCAAATTTCCGGCAAGTCCTCAAACCGGATGTTGCCGGAAAACAAGTCGCGCTCCAGTTCAAAACGCAAAATCACATGCAGGCAATAGGACACTTCGTCAGCGCCGACGCGGATAAAATCGGGCTCCACTCGATTCCAGGCAAAGCAAAACTCGTCGACACTGACATCGCTTAGCGCCTCCGGAAACGCCGCCTGCAAGCGCGGAAAATAGTGCCGCCAAAAACCCGGATGCGAGGCAACAAACCGTTCCCAGAAAATAGACTGCGACTCGTGGATGCCATAGGAAGCCGCTTCACCCAGCGGCAAGCCAAAATTTCCGATCAGCAAACCCTGCTCGTACATGCCATGCCCGGCTTCATGAAAGGATGCGCCCACAGCCGTACGTAAATTGTTGGCATCAAAGCGGGTTGTCAGCCGAGCATCGGTTGGATGAAAGCTGGTGCAGAAAGGATGGGCCGAGCGATCCAGGCGACCAATCGAAAAGTCAAAGCCCATCTCAGCAATCGTCTCGCGGATAAAGGCTTCTTGTCGGTCCACCGGGAAATGACGCAGCAAAACATCGGTACGCGGTTTGACGCCTGAGGCTTGAATTTGGCGTAAGATTTTGGGCAACTCAACCTTTAATTGCGCGAATAACGTCTCAACCTCGGCAGCAGTAATTCCCGGCTCGTAATCTTCCAGCAGCGAGTTATAAGGTTCACCCTCATAACCGGTCTGCTCGATGCGACGTTTGTGAAGTATTACCAATTTTTCCAAATAAGGTTTAAAAATATTATAATCCGCAGCTTTTTTGGCCTGATTCCAGGCGGTTAGCGCGTCAACCATCGTCTTATTTAAGTCGATGATCAGCTCCGGCGAAATTTTGGCCGCCTTATCCAGCTTAATTTTGATCTCACGGACATTGGCGGCCTGCTCCGGCGTTAGCTCGCTCGATTGGCTAAGTTGATTGACCAACTCGCGCACGCGCGGCTCAACTGTATGTTCATGCGCCAATGTGGATAGCAGCGCCAATTGCTCGCCCCGACTTTTGTCGCTATTGGGCGGCATATACGTTTCCATGTCCCATTGCAGGACGGAATAGGCGCTTTCCAGCAATTTAATTTTTTTGACGCGGTTTTGAAACTCAGAATAAAGTGTCGTCATGTAAATCCTCTCCAGATCAAAAACGGTTGATGTTGATACTCCTATTTGTTGATGCCGGAGTCCAAAGCGACAGCTTTGAGATTTGCCAAAGCTGCCGCTTTGAACTCCGATTTTGCATTTAAATCACCTTTGACGCCTTCCCGCGCTTGATGAATTGGCCGTAGCCCTTGGCCGATTTCATCGCACCATCGTCTTTGAATATTGCGCCCATTTGTCAATCCGGTCGTAGCAAATCATGATTTGGCGTCCTCCAATTGTTTTATTTGCGGTTCTCTCGCCAATAATTGCATTTGATGAATGGCAATGGCGTTTAGCTTTTTCAACCGTTCCTGCTGCGACAAACCTTCATGGATAAAGTGCGCATTCAAGTTTTCAAGGTTGGACAGACAAACCAATTGGCAAATATCGGCCTCGTCGCGAATGTTTCCTTTCTTGCCCGGATTTGGAGATAATCCCAAAGTCATTCGTTTTTTCAATCCACTGCTTTGCTGTCAGAACAAAACTGTTCAAACCGGCTTGTTGTCTAAATCCATCGAATTCGATGGGTTTAAAATCCGGATTATTCAGTTCACAATTCCGGCCATGTTGTTGAATTGTTGATAGGAAAGGGCAAATAGTGCTCTAAGCCCGTTTTGATGTGATATCGGAACGGGCTAAGACTCACAAGGATTTTATTCTAACAGCAAGCTAAATCACCTTCGACGCCTTGCCGCGCCGGTTTTGTTTTAATGCCAAGAATCACGTCCGTCCAGCCAGCGTATACGGCTGAATCAAAATATCCGCCGGAATTCCCAACCCGGTGTGCAGCTTGCGAATCGTTTCCAGCGATAAGGGCTTTTTACGATTCAAGATGGGAGTTATTTGGCGTCTTTCGATAAAACCGGCCAAGTCATTTTGCTCAAGCCCGCGACTTTCCAAAAAATATTTGATGGCCTCGACCGGATCGGGCAAGGGAATAGGGAAATGCTGTTCCTCGTAAGCTTCCACCAGTGTGGTCAGAACTTCCAGGCGGTCGCCTTTTGCCGTGCCGGGTTTAGCGTCAAACAAATGCTCGATTTCAGCCAGGGCTTTTTCGTAATCAGCCTCGGTTTTGATGGGTTTGATGGTCATTTTGGTCTCCGTTTAAATCGTTGTCGCATCAATCCGGTTATAGTCCTGATGCGTTCCGACGAATCGAATAAAAACAATTCCGCAATCATAGTTGATAGCGACAACCAAACGATATTGGTTGCCTTTGATATTGAAAACCACACGCGAATTTGGCAGAATGCTGGCATTCCGATAGACATTTTTGATGTCTATCGGTGTCTTCCAATCGGCCTTTTTGGTATCGGCATACCAGGCTTGCAACGTTTGCTGCACTTCGGGCTGGCGTTCCCAAAACTCTTTTAGTGTTTTGCGCGAAATAATCCGCATGATTTCCTCATCTCAAATCGTGGAGTCCAAAGCGAAGCTTTGGCATACTTCAAAGCTATCGCTTTGGACTCAATTTTGCGCTTAAATCACCTTCGACGCCTTGCCACGCTTGATGAATTGACCGTAGCCCTTGCTTACTTTCACCGCACCATTTTGCCGCACAAGGGCTTTTTTGCATTTGACGTTGATCTTATCGGCATCAGAAAATATTGTACGAAAGTATCAAATTCAATTGATGGTTTCGAGTTGTAGTTTTTTCTGTGTATTGAGAATACGGATAAGTTCTAACTGCCTGCTCAAATATGGCCGAAGCAAAGTCATGCCGGTATAGAAACTGATAACTCAATTGAATCGTGGACTTCAACGACAGGTAGTGAATCCAAGTCAAGTCACCGTTGATATGAGTTTCTTCGACGCGCGCTGGATTTTTGCTCTTGTACTCATCGCTGTTGCCGTTAGATTCAAATCGTTCCACATAACTCACAGCGCTGCTTTTATTCAAATAGTCGGAGGATATACTGAGGGTAAAAGAATTGCGCGAGTTCGGATAATAAGCAATTCCGCCTGCGACATCAAGTTGGAAAACAGTCGGGTTAAAGGTATATTCGTGTATTTCTGTTAGCCCGTTACTAGCGTCTTTTTGGAATGAAAACTCGTTTTTTTCATACCCGTATTGGCCGGTGAATTTCGTTGAAATTTGCCAGTTGTTCAGCGCTTTCTCGGAGCCGATACGAAACCGGCCGAAGATGCCGGGACTGTTTTCAGTCTGATGGGTTTCAGATGAATGAATGCCTTGGGAGCCGTCACTTTTATAGTCGCGGTTAAGATTCGCTCTTGCGTATGTCGGCACAACACCAATTGAATAATACGCGCCGGAATATCGAACGGGGTTATTGGCAAACAACACATTATCATAAAGTGTTGTAAAATAGACGCTCCCGGCATTCTCAACCAGCCGATGGTCGGAAAGAAAAGCGTGCATCCGGTCTATTTCGTATGCGGTTTTAATGCGATGATCAAAAACACGTTCGTTTTTAAGGTGGCTTAGAAGTTGAGCGAAATCGTTGATCGTTTGCCGATCCGGCGTTTGCGTTAAAATGCCTTTTTTCTGCAAATCTTCCAAAATATAAAGAGCCATCCGCACATCTTCTACTCGATACATTCGACCACGGCCCAGCGCCAATGGGAGTTGAATGGTTATCTCGTGCAGCCTCCGGTTATCATCGTCGTAGTAGTAATAGGGATCCCGTTCGGGTGTTGAGGAACGATAAATATCCACATAACTGAGCGAATAAGCGTTATCTATATCCAACCCGAGCTCATAAAAATAGGTTTTATGCCGATAAAAACGATTACTAAGCCGAATCTCCTGACGTGTCGAGAATTCTTTTTCATCAATATCGACTTCACCTCGATATGGATTAAAGGACGCCGAGCTTTCTTCGGAGTCATTGTTTCCGGTCAAATTGACGCCAATATTCGCCGTGATCCGATAGTCGCGCTGAAGTTTTTCCAAATCCCGATAATGCTCAAAATCCAATGCAAATCCGCCGAATAAATTGTAATCATGGTTTTTATTGGACCAAGGATAACCTTTTTCCTTCAAATAATCATCTTGACCGTTTAAGCCAAGCGTAAGTTCAAGGCTGTTGCGACGAAGATTGGGCGTCTTATACTCGCCTAATAAAAACTGAAAATCCTCTGCAAAAGCCCAGGCCGGATATGAAACGAAAACTGTAACCTGCAATGCTATCAGCAATACGCGGAGCATCAATGACCCCTTAGTTATGTCGCTTCAACAGAATGGCAAAGCTTGCTCCGATAATGACATCGGAACAAACTTTGTAAAAGAATCGTTTTATCGAATGTCAGCTAAATAATCTTCGACGCCTTGCCGCGTTTGATGAATTGGCCGTAACCTTTGGCCACTTTCACCGCGCCGTTGTCAATGGCCACCTTGCCGCGCAGCAGGACTTTTTTGCATTTGCCGGTCACTTCCCAGCCCTCGTAGCCGGAATAGTCGTTATTGTGATGATGCGTTTTGGCCGACAAAACATGCTTTTCGTTGGGATCGAAGATGACGATGTCTGCGTCCGAGCCGATGCCCAGCGAGCCTTTGCGCGGATACATGCCGAAGATTTTGGCTGCGTTGGTCGAGGTCACTTCCACAAACTTGTTGGCGCTGATGCGGCCCTTGCGCACGCCTTCCGAATAGAGCAGTTCGAGGCGATGCTCGATGGCCGGGTAGCCGTTGGGGATTTTGGAGAAATCCTTCTCGCCCATGCGTTTTTGCTCCAGCGTGAACGGGCAATGATCCGTGCCGATGACGTTGACCAAATTCTGATTCAGCCCGGCCCACAGCGTTTCCTGATCCTTCTTCTCGCGCAGCGGCGGACTCATCACCCACTTGGCCCCGTTAAAATCGTCGCCGTAGAGCGAGGCGTCCAGCAACAGGTATTGGATGCATGTTTCCACAAACACCTTTTGATTGCGGCGGGTGGCGTTGCGCACGGCGTTCAGCGCGCCTTCGCAGGTCAAATGGACGATGTAGGCCGGGACGCCGGTGTAATTGGCCAGATCAATAAAGCGGCCGGAGGCCTCGGCCTCGGTCACTTCCGGCTGCGACAGGTAGTGATAGCGCGGCGACAACTTGCCCTCGGCGCGGTGTTTGGCGATCAGGCCGTCAATCATATCGCCGTTGGTGGCGTGGACGGTGACCATCCCGCCGCATTCCTTGACTTCCTGCATCAGGCCGACTAATTGGCCGTCGTCCACCATCAGCGCGCCTTTGTAGGCCATGAAGACTTTGAAGGACGTAATGCCTTGCTCGATGATTTCGCGCACTTCCTTACGCGTGTTGGCGTTGAAATCGGTCACGGCTAAGTGATAGGAATGATCGCCCAGGGCATTGCCGACCGACTTTTTCTGCCACGTGTCGAAAGCATCGTGCAATGATTTGCCCTGCGTTTGGATGGCGAAATCAATCACCGTCGTGGTGCCGCCGTGCAGGGCTGCCCGTGTGCCGGTCTCGTAATTGTCCGCGGAAAATGTGCCCATAAACGGCAAATCCAGATGGACGTGCGGGTCAATCCCGCCCGGAAAGACCAGCATCCCGCCGGCGTCAATGGTTTCGTCGGCTTGGACGTTCAGGTTCTTGCCGATGGCGGAAATGGTCTCGCCTTCAATAAAAATATCCGCCGTAAAATTATCGGCCGCGGTGATGATGTGGCCGTTTTTGATTAAAATTGACATGGTTCACCTCGTTTTGATTGAATGGGTTGGGTCTACGTTATACTACAAAAAGATTGCCATAACTGTCATTTCATCTACATAATGTCTTCATTTTCTTCGCCAGTTTCAAGATGATCACTGGGCAAATGTTCCAGTTGATATTTTAGCCATTCTTGTTGCTTTTCTTTATTTGATCCGATCAGTTGCTCAAGAGCCAAACTTTCGCGGTACTCTGTTGCCTCTGCGCTCATGGTCCACTTTGCGTTAATACCCAATTTTTCGAT
Organism: uncultured Gemmatimonadota bacterium; assembly: GCA_964404765.1. GTDB lineage: Bacteria > 4572-55 > 4572-55 > 4572-55 > 4572-55 > CAYOLL01. The sequence continues at coordinate 19,106 of CAYOLL010000091.1, forward strand.
CTCGTCACGTATATTTTTGAGGCTGATTTTGAAAAATTCTTTACGAGGATTTACTTTATTCATCTGAAGGCTGATAAATTTCTTGTGCAGTTCTTTTTCAAATGAAGGTGCATCGTTAGAGTATATCATTGCGTGAACATCAAAACTGAATGGGACACTTGCATCACCAAGTTCTCTAATTCTATCAAGTGGTTCTAATCTTCTCGTCATACCGATTTTATATACATTTCCGCCAAAAGATCCAACGTTGGAAATGATATAGACATTACCAGATTTTGTTTGCTGTGCCATTGAAAGTGCGCGTTGATTCTTTTCTTCTGCGGCTTTCAATTTATCCGCAAGCTCCTGCAACTGTCCTTCATATTTCGCTTTTTGTTCTTCGCTTGCTTTTGCAATCTCTTTTTGCACTTTTTCAAGAGCCTTTTTCAGCATTTCTTCTTCTTTTTCTGCATCTCTGATTGCTTTTTCATATTCTCTTCGGGCTTTTTCTTCTTCACGAATTCGTTCTTTGATCTGCCGTTGTTCTTCTTTCTCTTGCCAACGAAGCTCTTGAACTACTACAGCCCATTTTAATTCATCCAAACGAGTTTTTAGATACTCTTCCGTTATCTCTGCGTTACGAAAAGCAGTACCATTGAAATTGACCACTTGAAAAGCGTCTTTAATCTTTTGTTCAAGTGTACCGAAGTTATCTCGCTTGACATTCGCAAGAATAGTATCAACTTTGCCATTGAATGCGTCAACTACAAAATTAATTGCTGTTTCTCTGCGATTGGTTTCAACATAATCACATTTTGCAGCAGTTCCATTCTTAATCATGAGCCGTATCTGATCTCTTACGCGCTTTAGTTCTTGACCGGCTTCCAAATAACCGAATTCATCAGCTAATTCATCCAACAGACTGTAAGTAGGAAGCAAATACTGGTCGCCATATCCTTCAATTACATTTTTCATAGCCTGCGCTGTTTTTGCTAAAGATTCTGCGTCTTGCATTGCTTTATAAGCGTCACCAGCAATCTCTTCAGCTTTGCGATTTGCATTATCAACGATTTTTCGGGCATCTATGGTCGCCGCGCTTAACAGATTATCGGCTTTGATACGAATGCCTTGGGCATCTTTTGTTGCAGTTGCAAGAATTGCAGCAGACTGTTGCTTTGCATTTTCGAGGTCTAATTGCCCGTTTTTAATGAGATCACTTGCTTTTGCTTCAGCATCTGCTAAGACCATCTCGGCTTTTCTGTTAGCTTGTTGAAACTCCTGTTGAGCTTTTTGAATCAAACTGCTTGCATTTGTTTCAGCGGTACTCAAAATCGTACTCGCCACTTCCTCAGCATTGACAACAGTTTCATATTTGCTTAGTGCTTTAATTTTTGATTCAAGATTCGATATTTTTTTTAGATAATCAGCCTTCTCTTTTTGAGATGTTTTTTTCTCTTGGCTTAGTTTGTCGGAAGTCTCTTGCAGAGCAGTTTCTAACTTCTTTTTGGTCAAAAGCCATAGGAATATCAAACTAATCAGAGCAAGTATAAGTGCAACCACTAAAATATTGGTCATGTTAACCTCGTTTATGCTGACTGTAAACGGTTTCAACAGCAACCGGCTGATCCACTTCGACCACGGTTCATTTTTTGTTTTTCTTCTGCTTCAAAGCCTTGCGTTGACTTTCCGGCAGTTCTTTATAATTTTCCGGCGTGGAGACTTTTGTGCCGCTGCGTTTTTCCAAATCACGACGGGCGCTACCGGCAACCGTGCAGCCTTCAACCGCTGCATGTTTGTTTTGGGGAAAACCCTGCGCGTCTTTTTTGCGGGCAATTTCGGTTGTGGAAGCCTCGCCCAACATAGTAAAAATCAATTCCAGATCGGTCATATGGTCGCGCAAATTGTCCTGCGGTTTCTCCAACGCTTTAAAAGACTTGTATTCCGTCGGGGTCATGCCAAAAGTAGCTATGCTGATTTCGGCGGTCAGAATCGCATATTCGCGCTGCTCCTTGACGCCGCGCTTTTTCCATTCGTCGGTCAGTTCATCGCGGACGGCAATACCACGTATCCGCTTTTCAATCCAACTGTCGGAGTACCCTTTTTGCCGATAGATTTCGCGCATACGGGCGGCGGCTAATTCCGGATTTTCGATCTCTTGCAAGCGTTCATAACCGACTTTGGCCAGCCAGCGCTTAAACGGCTCGGCTTTCGGGGATGGAATGGATTGGATAATGCGCAGCAGGCCTTCGGCATCAGCGACATCGGTATTGTAAAACTTCCCGTCCGCAGACTTCATTTTCAGTTGACTACAAATTGTAGTCAACTCACTTTTTTCACGTTTCAGCCGCGTCTTCAATACGCTCCAATATTTGCGCGGATTTGGGCTTTCCGTCAGAATAGCCACCACATCAACAATGGAAAAATACCACTTCCCTTTCTGTGCATTCCAGACACGGCGGACGGTTCTTTCTTCAAACAAAATGATGTTGCTCATGTCAACTCCTGTCAACGCCGGCTCCAACGGCAACCGGCTGATACACTTCCACCGCGACTCTTAAACCGACGCGATGCAGCACATCGGATAGCTACACCGTGTATCGTTTGTTCCAACTGTTGGGGAAGGTCAGCCTATTTCCGTAGACAAAACGAATGAGTTGCCCATGATGCTGAACCTCGTGTTCAAGGAGTCCAAACGCAAGTTCAATTTGGGCATCGGTCAAGCCGGTAAAGTCGATTTCGGTCAGGTTTTTATGCGTCGCTTCCAAAGCGGCAAGGACAGATTGTTTCAAGCGCGGCGTTGTGAGGCTGCACGAGAATCCTTTCCAGTCGCCGGCCTCAATTGCTTTGGTGTAGCTTTCGCGCGCGCCGACAATGCACCAGAGCTGACCGGAGATGCGGTTGGACGGCAGGTTTGGCAAATCCATGCCCAGGGACGCCTCATCCAGATGGACGACGAGATCGTGGGTGAGTTGGAAGGATTGATCCAGTCTTGCCTTCAGTTGTTGGTTCTGTTGGTTCATCACTATCTCCGGCTAAGAGTTTAGATGTTGCACGATAAATCCTTACGGGACAATCAAAATCTCCACGCGGCGGTTTTTAGCTCGGCCTTTTTCGGTATTGTTATCGGCCATCGGTTGGGTTTCGCCATAGCCGATGGTCTCAAAGCGGATGCCGGCAGGCACATTGGCCTTAATCAAGGCGTCTTTGACCGAATTGGCTCGATTTCCCGACAGTTTTAGGTTAGCATCATCGCTGCCGACATTGTCGGTATGGCCTTCCATCTTGACCAGACAATTGGGGTATGTGCCGATAACCCGGGCCAGTTTTTGAATGGTTTCGGCGGCGGTTGGTTTTAAGTCAAATTTGTTGGTATCAAACAGGATTTGGGCGTCCAATTGAATCCGAATACCTTCTTTGGTCGCACGGGCGTTAATATCCTGCATGGTTTTGGAAAGTCCCGCCGAAAACTCGGTCAGCGAAAAAATCTTTTCCTCTGCGCCGGGCGGCGTAATAAAAAGCTGCAGGCCGATTTCATTCGCCGGACCCTGGAAGTACCAAACCTTGATGGTATGGCGGCCGGCGCTCAATTCCCGCTCACCCTCCGTCGGGCTCATGCCGTGAACGCCATCGTTGTTGATGACTTCCGTGCCATCAAGCCAGAGGCGGCTGCCATCATCGGAGTCCAGACGCCACTTGTATAAGCCCGCTTTGACGATTTCAAACGTGCCGGTATACAGCAGGCCGAACCATTCGAAACGATTGGTGATGCCGGGAAAGCCCTCCGTAAATTCGCGCAACGGGATGTTCAGACTATCCGCGTAGATAACGCCTTGTGCGAGCTGCTTTTCGATGTCAGCCGGCATTTCCGGCGTATCCGTCGGGAGAAAATAAATTGTTCCTTTTAGATTCAGCAAGCCGGGTTTTTTGGAGCCGAAGACGGCATCATCGGCAAAAAGAGCTGACGCGTAAAGGCAGGTCAAACACATTGCAAAAAACAGTCGTTTCATGGCAAACTCCTAATTGTTTGTTGTTTACAGAAATTCATTCGATTGATCTTGACGTGCCTTGCCGATTTACCCAGCGCAAGGATTTTTGCTGTTAAACTTAAACGCCGATATCTTCATTCCACAGCGCGGGTCGGGCTTGGATAAAATCGGTCATCAGCCGAAGACAGGTCGGGTCGTCCAATACCGTTACGGACACGCCGCGGGAGCGAAGCAGTTCTTCTTCGCCCAGGAAGGTTTTGTTTTCGCCAACAATGACTTTGGGGATGCCATACAAGAGAATAGCCCCGCTGCACATGGAACAAGGCGAAAGCGTGGTGTAAATCACACATTCGCGGTAAACGGAGGCCAATTGCCGTCCGGCATTTTCCAGCGCGTCCATTTCACCGTGGAGCGCGACGCTACCTTGCTGCACCCGGCGGTTGTGGCCGCGCCCGATGATTTTATCTTGATGAACTAAAACCGAGCCTATAGGGATGCCGCCCTCGGCCAATCCTTTTTCCGCCTCTTCAATGGCGGCTTGCATGAATTTGTCCATTTTTCTCTCCATCTATTCAAAAAATAGAATATGGATAATTTTACGCTCGCGCATTTTCCGGGCAATTTTTTAAATTCAGACCTCCTGATCCGCGTGAATCTGGAGTGAGACCATTTCTGAAGCATG
>CAYOLL010000092.1:0-23585 GCA_964404765.1 uncultured Gemmatimonadota bacterium
CTACGCGCCTGGAAGAAATTTTTTCTGCCGAAAATACGCCGGACATGGCAATTGCCGATGCGGTGCGGATCTCCATGTCAATTCCGCTATTTTTTACGGCTAAAAAATTGAATGACTGTCACTATGTAGATGGCGGCGTGCTGAATAACTATCCGATTAAACTATTCGACCGCAGCCGTTTTGTTGAGACGGCGGCAAATGGACGTGACACCGTTTACTACAATCAAATGAATCAGGTAGTTAAAGACGGTCAATTTGTGTATAATCAGGAGACGCTGGGATTCCGGTTGGATTCGCGACAGGAAATTACGACTGTTTTGGGACAAACCACGCCGGTCCGGCATTCTATCGACCATTTTTTTGACTTTGCCTGGGCATTGGTCGAGACATTGATGGAAGCGCAGCAAAGCCAGCATATTCACGAGGACGACTGGCACCGCACCATTTATATCGACACTTTGGGGGTCAAAACGACGGAATTCAATCTATCAAGCGAAAAGAAAAAAGCGCTCATTGCGTCGGGTCGCAAAGGCGTGCTGGACTATTTTAAATGGTTTGATAGCGCTGCCGGCGCAGCCAATAAACCCGCAGTTGAACCGGCTGCAAAGCCCCGCACGGGTAAGCGGGCCATGAGTCCAGCCAATTAGGGTTGCGTACTCTCTAACTTCGGTTTTAGTTTGATCTTGAATTTTTCTTGACAAACTTTTGTTAATAGCGTAATCTTGTTTACAGGTCCAAACATTTTTTATCTTAAACTCCGAAAAGCCTAAAGTTACCCTGGATTTTTCGTGATTTTGTGGCAACGAATAATTCAGGTTACAAGCGACGCTCAAACATTCGCGCCTCTACTATGCAAATCGACGCAGTACTCGAAGAATTTACACTTTTAGAGCTTATCCATACGGCTGTAAATTATCAGAAAACCGGTGTTTTTAAATATGAAACAGCCGCCGGCGATATCGCGGAAATTTATCTTGAACACGGCAATATTGTTCATGCCAAATCCGGTCAGATCGAAGGTGAAGATTTACTGGTTGATCTTTTTTTTCGGGATCATGGCCGGTTGAGTTTTAAAGCTGATGTAACCACAAATGCGCGCACGATTTATAGCGACAGCCTGGAGTTGATCATCACCTACGCCGAACGGGTTGATGACGCCCGCAAAATTGAGCGGGAACTGCCGGAAGTGGATACGATTCTGGTTCGCTCGCCGCGGCCTGAAAAAGGTATGGCCCAGATTGATATAACGCTTGATCAATGGCAAGTTTTGTCTTTGGCAAACGGGTACCGCAGTATTCGAGATATCATACATGATAGCGGTAAGGGCGACGCGCTTATTAAAGAGATGCTGGTGTATCTGATTGAGCACGGTCTGCTGGTCAATCCAAAAGCGATAAAGAACGAGCTACAGCAAGTCATAGATCATCTGAATATGTTATTGCAAGCCTGCCGGGTTCAGATTGTTCACGGCGCTTTGTGGGATGATCTGATCCGGCATACGCTGGAAAAAGCCCCGGAGAATCTGACGGCTCAGCACGTCGTTTTTGAGAACGATTTGTTGGCTTTACGTCGGGACGCCGTGCTTATTTGTAACAAGCAGGATGTTGAGAGCTTTTATAAAAGCGTTAAAAATGCGCTGTTGGTCCAAGGCATTCGCGAATATGGACAAGCGTTGATGCGTCATAAATTAGCTGTTTTGGGGATGGATTGAAACAGGAAACAGGTGGATAGACTGTAGGCTTTTAAGCTGTAGGATAACAGCCTAAATGGAAGTATAAAATGGTTGAAGAGCATATTTATCAATTAGCGGATCGCCTGATTAGTCTAAATGAAGTTGTTGGCTGCGGCATTACAGATCAATTTAGCGGCACACAAGTGACTGAGTTAGGTGATTTTACGGATGTTGATCATGAGATAGCTGATTTATGGGGCTCTTTGGGCCAGGTTATTGCCCAAAAACTGCATCAGCCTTTAACGAATGTTATGGCCCGCGGCGAAATATGTAAGATTATTATTTTTCCTAAAAGCAGCCGGTTTATTTGTGGTAAAATCGCCCGGGCAGAGACGGCCTGGAAAATTGCCGCGCGCATGGAACCGCTGATAAAAGCAATGAGCTGACATTATGGTTATTAATGAGTTACTAAAAAAAGCAACGTTAGCCCAGGCCGCTTTTTTTGTGCCATCCAATTCTTTTGTCGCCTCCCACTTCGTTAGTCAGCATTTTGATAAGCAACAAATTGACAGTATCTGTTTAGTGGCGCAACAAACCCGCCTGACCGTGCGTGAGCGCAAATTGGGCGAATACGATTTTTTTTATGCCACTGTGGGCAACTATCGTTTATTGTTGCAATGGATTGAGTACGGCATGTTAGGCTTTTTGTTTGACGAGTCGTCCGGCATGCCGCTGGTCTTGGATACGGTGCACTCTATTTCGGCACAATTTGAGGCCAGTTTCCGTGAAGACATCTTAATTCAGCATCAACATGACGCGGTATTGGAAAAATATGAAAAAATGAAGGCGCAGGTCAATGAGGCAATGGGTCCAATGGGCGTTGAGCTCATCGAAACTTTGGTCAAAGAAATGCGCATCAATGTGAATGATCCCCTGCCGGATGAACTTAGCAAATTGGCTGCCCGGATCGACCAATCCGCCCGTTTGATCATCGGCCCAAGCCGCACAAACGAACTCATCGAAAGAATAAAAAAGGCGTTATTCTGAGTTATTCACAAAGTTTAACGCAATACCTCGCATTAGCTGAAATTTCGAGATGGTTTTTAAAAAATAAGAAGCGTCGATGAAATACAGAATAACACCAATATTGTCATGGCGAGCCGTTTCTGCGAAGCCATCTCGTGAATCAAGCCGGGGTTGCTTCGTCGCAAAAAAAGCTCCTCGCAATGACGCGCAGAAATACGAAAATAATTTTATCCAATTACTTATAAGTGACTATAAACGAATGCTTGAAACTTCGATGCAGTCCCCATGCGGTTTTTTGTGTGAAAAAGTTCAATAGATTCATTTATTGTTATTTACATAAGTCAATATAAACCAAATTTTTCAACTTTTTAGCATAGACCCTAAGGGTTTAATTGGTTGAACCTCTTGAGGTTATGCGTAAACAAAACCCTTAGGGTCTTTGTTTATAGTCACTTACTGTTTCGTCCAACTGTAGTAGAATGCGACGACCATGATTAACTAACCTGGTCAGGGAGAATGTGTTATGATGAAATCTCAGCAAACGCATGCGGAGGCATTCCGCGCGTTGCACGACGTAAATGCGCCCACGTTGCTACTGCCAAACGCCTGGGACGCCGCCAGCGCTCAACTGATCGCCCAATGGGGCGGCAAAGCTGTTGCTACAACCAGCGCCGGTGTTTCGTGGGCACATGGCTTTCCCGATGGAGAGCGCCTGCCGCATATAGCGCACTTGGCCGCGATTAGGGAAATCACTCGGATTGTCGCTATTCCGGTCACCGTCGATGTCGAAAGCGGCTATTCCAACGACCCGAATGTTGTGGTAAACTTTGTTTCTGATATGATTGAAGCTGGAGCCGTTGGAATAAACATTGAGGATGGCATATCGCCGCCCGATTTGTTCGCAGCCAAGATAACTGCTGTAAGGGCTTTAGCCAGGAAAATGGGCATCGATTTGTTTATTAATGCTCGAACCGACGTTTATTTGCGAGGGTTGGCGTCGCCCGACAATGCTATGCGGGAGACAATCGAAAGGGCGCGGCTATATAAAAATGCGGGCGCAGACGGGATATTCGTTCCCGGGCTTGCCAATCTTGTTGAGATGCGCGAAATTGCCGCCGCCGTTCAACTGCCGCTCAATATTATGGCGCTGCCTGGAATAGCTTCCGTGCGAACATTAGCGGAGCATGGCGTTCGCCGAATCAGCGTTGGCGCCGCCTTACATCAGGCAACGCTGGCTGCAGCAAAAAAAGCGGTCAGAGAAATTTTTGATGCCGGGCATTTTGATGCCATGTTTGCAGAATCCATTGATTACAATGAGATGAACGCGCTATTTAGCCGGTAATTATTTTCTTTGTAAATGAGCATGGTTTTTACCGTGAAAAAGCGAGGAACTCAGAAGCTGCTATTATTTGTGAGGCTCTGAATTTCTCAGACAAAATCTAAAACCGGTACACCCTAATGATCACAGATCTTTTGGATCCCATGCAGAAAATTTGGTATATTTTTATGCACAACTGGTTCCTGGTGATTGGCGCCGTGAGTCTGTGGGGAACTTTTATTTTGTTAGCGCTGATTGCCCGACGATACGAACTGGTTTTCCATAGGCCTACCAAGTGGCAGTATATGTTAATTGCGCCGTCCGGAATTTTGATTTATGCGGTATTGCTGACGTTGGCCTATACCCAGGGCAAGGTGATTATGCCCATTTCCCAGCGCTGGGTAGCTTATATTGCTTTTTTAATGTCTGGTGTCCTTTCGCTTGGCGGCGCCTTGCAGTTTATGCATTTAATTTTGCCGGCGCTCAAGAAGGGTTAACATGGAAATCAACATTATTCAGGAAATTCTGTTTGCCCTTGGGATCTTGCTATTTACAGCCAGCCTGGTTTTTGTTGGCGTCATCATGCGGTTGTTGCTGCGGATGATTCATTCGGAATCGTTTATGTGGGTATTGCCATTAATTGCTTCTTTTTTTGTGCTTATCTTCGGACTTTTCCATTTTCACACCACGATTTCCTATATTAAACCCCAAATCACCCCACGCGAATATGAACTGATCCGACAGTATTTTAAAATCCAGTTTTTTGGCTCGATTGCCTTGTTTATTTCCGGCTTATTGGCGCTGATAGCCAGCGCCAGCTATTTTTGGAAAACGACGCATTAATCGCATATTTACGGACCCTCGCTTCTGAATAATCCAAATTAGGTTTGATCACTGAAACAAAGGCTAACTATGAAAGCGGCGCAATCTCTTTTTCGTTGCACAATCGGTCGTGTTGTTACAATACTTCTAAGCGCAGGCCTCCTTTTTTCAGCCAGTTGTGGGAAAAAAGACGCGGCTTCCAGTCAGAAAACAGGGCGCAGCGACAATGCTGTTGTTATTACACTGGGCAGTGATGTAGACGCCCTTAACCCGGTCATTTCCACATTTACCGATTCCGGTGATATTACCGATTTAATGCTGCTCTACCTGATTGAATATGACGACCATTTTCGGATTCGCACGACAGACCGCCGTCCGTGCTTGGCCGAGTCCTGGCGGTTTGCCGACGATTACCTGAGTCTTTCCCTGACGCTGCGGCCGGATGTACGTTGGTCTGACGGCACTCCGGTGACCGCCAAGGATGTTAAATTTACCTATCAAAAACTGATTGATCCCATTGTCGGTTATAAAAATAGTCACAGTTTTGACTTTGTTAAAGACTGTGTTATTGTCAGCGATTACGAAGTGGAGTTTCATTTCAAAGAAGTCTATGCGTCCATGCTGGATGACATCAACTTTCAGCCCTTGCCCCAACACGTTTTTGGCGAGATCAGCGGCAGCGAATTTCTAAACCATCCTTACAAGGATAATCCAAGCATAGTCAACGGTCAGTTTCGCTTTGAAAAATGGGTGCATGGTCAACAAATTGAACTGGTCCAGAACGCTAATTATAGTCTAAAAAAGCCGCATATAGAGCGAATTATTTTTAAAATTATTCCGGAGATGACGATTCGGCTTTCCAATCTGAATTCCGGTGATGTCGATATTGTGCGTAACCTGCGCCCCGAAGATGTTGAAAGCATTAAGAAGACCACCTCACACGTCTATATTTTAAGCTATCCAAGCATGTCCTTCGACTTTATCAGTTGGTATGGTAAAGACCCGCTTTTTAACAGCGTCAAAATACGAAATGCCATGACGCTGGCAATTAATCGGCCGCAAATTGTGGGGACGCTACTGCAAGGTTATGGACAGGAATGTATTGGCCCCGTCCATCCCTCACACGAAGACATCTATAATCCGAATCTGAAACCGCTGCCCTACGCGCCCGATTCGGCCAAAGCCATCTTAGCCGAGGCTGGCTGGCAGGACGGCAACGGGGACGGCATTCTTGAGCGCGATGGTCAGAAATTTGAATTCACGCTAAAAACAAGCCTGAGCGACCCAACCCGAACGGATGCCGTGACCATGATTCAGGCGGATCTGAAAAAAATCGGGGTTAATGTTATTCTGGAACGTGTAGAAACCGCTGTCTTGCTGGAGCAGCTTGAACAGGGTCAATTTCAGGCGGCATTGTCCGGGTATCGGATGGGTGTCGTCAATGATCCTTCCGTTATTTGGCATTCAAAAGCAATTCAAGATGGCTTCAATGTTTTTCAATATGCCAGCCCGACGGTCGATTCGCTGATTGATTTGGGGCGCAAGACGCTGGATAAGGATGCCGCCCGTAAAATATGGTATCACTTTCAGGAAGCATTGTATGCGGATCAACCGGCCACCTTTATGTTTGTTCGCTATAATCTCGATGTCGTTAATAAGCGCGTGCAAGGCATTCGCACCTGGCCTTTCGGAATCTATTACGATGTGTGTGACTGGACAATCCAATCCCCCGATCAACTCTAAATTATGCAGGTATCCTTATGTTTAAAAGCTTGTCCAAATTTGATCTTATGGTCCGCTGGGTTGGCATGTCGGCGCTTTTAATGCTAAGCAGCTTCCAATGCACCCGAACCCATGAGAATACCGGCACTGCCGGCGCGCACGGTGGGAAACTGGTGGCGGCAATTGCCGCAGACGCTGATGTTTTCAACCCGATTCTTTACCAAACCGCTGTTACTGGGGATTTGCTGCGGCTGATGTTTTTACCGACCCTGCGCTATGATCAGGACTTTAAACTCCAAACCGCGGATAAGCTGCCCTGTCTGGTGCAGTCCTGGCGATTTTCAGAAGATTTTTTGGAAGTGACACTCTTTTTAAAAGACGGCCTGAAATGGTCGGATGGACAACCCGTCACCGCCCGGGATATTGCTTTTACTTATACGCAGATGAAAGACCCCGGCATCCCGTACCCAAGTCGCAGTCAGCTGGATTTTGTGGAGAAATGCGCTGTAGTTAATGATTTGGAAATCACTTTCAAATTTAAAGAAGTTTATGCCAATGAGTTGGACGATCTGACGTTTATGGTTTTGCCTGCACATGTTTTTGAAAAAGTCAGCGCCACCGACTTCATCAATCATCCGTTTAATCAAAACCCCACCGTCGTTAGCGGGCACTATCGTTTAAAAACCTGGATGCGCGGGCAGCAAATTGAGTTGGAAGCGAATCCGGCTTGCAGTTTTTCGCCGCCAAAGCTGGATCGTCTCATTTTTCGGATTATTCCCGATCAATCGGCTCGCCTGACCAATCTTAAAAGCGGCGAGATCGACCTGGTAAGCGCTTTGCCGGCCTTAGAGGTGACGGAGTTAAAGCAAAATCCGAATTTGGAGGTAAAAATCTATACCGGTTCGCAGTATGATTATATCGGTTGGCTTAACACCCACCCGCTGTTTAAGGATCGTGAAGTCCGCCGGGCCATGACGATGGCGATTAACCGACAGCAGCTCATCGCCGCTTTGTATTACGGGTTTGCCCATGAATGCGTTGGCTCTATTCTGCCGGTGCAGAAAGAGTTCTTTAACACAACACTGCAACCACTGCCCTACAATCCGGAGGCCGCCAAGAAAATTCTGGCTGCGAAAGGCTGGAAAGACTCCGATGGCGACGGCATTTTGGATAAGGACGGTCAAAAATTTAGCTTTAAACTAAAGACGAATATCAACACCAAACAGCGCGTGGATGCCGTTACCATGATTCAAGCCGATTTACAAAAAATCGGTGTGGAAGTTATTCCGGATATCGTGGAATTTAACGTCATGGTTCAGCAGCAGTCTAATAAAGATTACGAGGCTTTGATTTCCGGATTGCGACTGGCCCCGCCGTTTGACCCCACCGGTTCCTGGCACTCGAAAGAAATCAAGGGTGGCTTTAATTACGCTTGTTACAGCAGCGCAACCGTTGATTCACTCATCGATCTGGGTCGTCAAACGCTGGATAGCGACAAGGCCCGCGCGATCTGGTACCAATTTCAGGAAGTTTTATACGCCGATCAGCCGGTTACCTTTTTGTATCTGCGCGATAACATTGACGCCGTCAACAAGAAGTTTAAAGGGATTGTGACTTCGCCGCGCGGTATCTACTACAATATTTACGACTGGTATATAGAGGAAGCCACTGCCGCGAATTGAGGGGTATTATTTTCCATTGAAATTTATTGGTTAAAGCAACGAATACGTTTGTTACCAATATCATTAAGTTAAGGAAAGCTGACCCAATTGTCATTCTGAAAGAATCCTTTTCGAATCAAGCACCTTACAATTTTGAAAAAGATGCTTTCAGCATGACAATTCTGCCCTGTGCTTAACTTAATGACCTTGCGTTTATTTCGACAAGCGCAGTGGTTTATGGCGTTTTGCTTTGCTTTTGGGCGGAGATGACCAGCTTGGTTGCGCCGGTATGTTTAATCACATCCAGGACTTTGACAATATCGCCGTAGGGCAGGGTTTTATCGGCTTCAAAAACGACAACGGGGTCTGGCTGTGCGCTTAACTGCTGTTTCAAGAGATCGGAAAGTGTTTCAAAGGTAACGCGCTCACTGTTGAGATAGATTTCATTTTGGGCATTTAAGGAGACGGTCAGGCTCTTTTGCGGGTCGGAACGGCTTTCGGAACTGGCCGCTGCCGGCAGTTTAATCTTTAACGCTCCGGTCAGCAGCACCGGACTGGTAATCATGAAGATGAGCAGCAAAACCAGCATGACATCCGTCAAAGGAGTGATGTTAATTTCCGAGAACTCTTTTTCTTCAGTCCGGTAGCGGCGCGGCATCGGTCCCCCTCTTTTTCTTCAGTTCATAAATGACTTCATGAATAGCGCCTTCAGCATAGGCCAGACTAATCTTGATTTTCTTAGAAAAATAATTGTAAAAGATAACCGCCGGCACGGCGACGATTAAGCCTCCGGCTGTTGCGACCAGAGCCTCGGCAATGCCGCTCATTAAATGGTCATAGCCAGTGGTATCGTTCAGCGATAAAGCGGTGAAGGAGCGAATAATCCCCACAACGGTGCCGAACAAACCAATGAACGGCGAAACACTGCCCAGTGTAGCCAATATGCCCAGGCCCTGCTCGAACCGGATCATTTCCTGATCCAGCTTAATCAAGCCGCTGTTCATCAACTCATCCTTGGGATATTCGGGATGTTCCAGGATAAATTTAAAGACATTGAGCAGCGGCATGTCGGGCTTTGATTCGCTGGGATGGGTACAGATGTACAGCGCTTCGCGCACATCACCTTTGATAAGGCAGCCGGTCACTTTTTGCATCAGGCCAACGATGGCTTTTTGGCTAATGCTGGAAAACGCCAACAGTTTTTGAACAATAACGGCTAACGAGAGCACCGAGCAAAAGATCAGCACGTACATCGTATAGCCGCCCTTCATGATAAATTCCCAAAATGTCAGATTGTTAAACATTAACTCCTCTTTTTTAAAATCACTGTGACTACCTATTTGCTATCCAATTGGGTCGGCTAATCCAGGCAGTTTCGGCAACCGGCACGATAATCAACTTGTGCTTACGCACGACATCCGCCACATATTCCTGATCTTCACTGACATAGACAAAGGGCACACCGCGCATAATCACATCGGCGATCTTTGGTAAAAGTGCGGAAGAGATGCCATCTTTCGGGCACAATTGCTTGATCTGGTGCGGTTTAGTTCCAAAAGATCACATCTCTTACCATTGGACTTAGAAACCAATATCAATGCCCTCGAACCACCAGACAGCTTCCTGAACTACGGAAAAGTAGGCCACTTCCGACGACTCGTATTGGCTGGGCATCAGGTTGGGCCGTTGGGCCAGAATATGCGAGGAGAGGATCACGGCTATTTTTTGCACCCCGATGCGGAGCAGACGCGGAAACCACTCTTCATTGACCCAACGCTGGTCGTTCAGGGTCATGGTATGGAAATCGCTCCAATCCAGCAGGATATTAGCCGGCTGCTGAACGTAAAGTAAACCCAGGAGCTTGTTCATGCCGTCGCGCAGCAGCAAATCCCCGACATAACCGTTCCACTCCGCCCAAACACAGTTAACCCGCGGGTCATACCATATTTTTAAATGAATTTCACTGGATAGATACTCCATGGCGCCACCACCTTTTGGAGGAGTTGTGGGTAAGACCGCTACTTTCGCCAGAACCACAGGATCGCCGATAGCAGCAGGCTCAACAGAATCATGCTGGTTATGGGAAAATACACTTTTAAACGCGGCTTGTCGATGACGAGGTCGCCCGGCAGACGCCCGAATGGAATACGTCCCAACCACGGCCAAAGCAGTCCGATAGTAATGCAAGCAATACCAATGAAAATTAGCGCGCGCGACATAGGGCGTCAGATATATAAGGCGCTGCTGAAAATCGGACGATACCGCTTCGTCAACTCATTTTCCTCGCCCAATGATTTAAAAATAGCAACACAGGCTTTGCGCGCGCCATCTTCATTGTATTGGCGGTCAACCCGGATGACATCAATAAAACCGGCCAGGGCTTTTTCGAAATCGAGCGCCCGCAGGGCTTCAATAGCGCGGGTATAGCCGGCTTTGCCCGGCCCGTCAGGTAACCCGTTGGCGTCGATAAGTTTCGTCATCAGGCGTATACCTTCGGCTCGGTCGTAGAATTTTGAACCCTCTTGAATATCTTTAACAATTTCCATGGCTTTTTTGGCGTCCGTATAAATATGCGTCGTGGCCAATAGCGCCCGGGCTTCCTCATTATTCGGCTCGGCTTTGACAATGCCATCCAGAATTTTACCGGCGCTTTTGACGTCGCCATTCGCCAGTAATGCTTTGGCCTTAGCTAATTGTCCCTGCCCGGTATCCGGGACGGCTTTGCTCAACCATTGCTCAATGGCCTGCTCCGGTTGGGCCCCGACAAATTCACTAACAACCTTGCCTTTAAAGACCAGCTTGACGCTGGGGATGCTTTGGATGCCAAATGCGCCGGCAATATCCGGCATAAGATCGACGTTTACCTTGACCAGCGCCCATTGCCCTTCGTGTTTTTTGGCCAGCTTTTCCAGGATCGGCCCCAATGTTTTACAGGGCGCGCACCAATCTGCCCAAAAATCGACCAAAACCGGGATTTGCTGGCTGCGATCCAATACGTCTTTTTTAAAATCTTTGACTTCATGGCTCATCGTTTACTCCTTACTTAAAAGTCCTAACTTTAGGCCGCCATAATTTATACTCGTTAAAGGTTGATTTTTGCAGAAAAGACCCTTAGGGTTTACTCTACGACGATCCAGCAAATTTGCGGGTTTTCACCAATTTTGGACAGAAAACCCTAAGGGTCTGGAAATGCAATTTCTAACCCTTAGTCAGTATAAACTGGAGATTTCCCAAAATTGTCACATTTATAAACAGTCGGAAAGATAATGTCAAAAAGGCGGATTGTCCATCTTAAAGATAGGCTGATAAACTGTAGATTCCAGAACCTACAGCCTAACCGCCTAACCGCCTAACCATACTCGCAAAATCTTCGATGCTGCTCATGCCGGCCAAGAACTCTGCCCCGCCCGCGCCCCAGGCAAAAGCCATGACCGGATTGCGGGTATGATTGCGCGTGGACAGGTCTTCGACGCCGCCATGATCGCTGGTTAAAACGACCAGATGCTGCGTCAGATCCAGACAGCCCAATAACCGATCCAGAAGCGCTTCCACATCCAGCAAGATTTGTTGCGCCCAGGCCATGTCCTGCGCATGGCCGGCTTTGTCGGTCAAAAAAAACTCATATAGGGAAAAGTCATACGGCGCGCACGCTTTAGCCAAAATTTCGCCGGCCTGCGCCGGGGTCCAAATGGGCGCGGTGTAACCCTTTTCGATAAGCAGGCGATTGGTGAAATCAAAGGTCAGCGCCCGCTCCGCATAAAGATCGTCCAGTGTGGCAAAGCCAATATCTGCCGCCAAAGTTGCCAGGGTTGTGGCTGATAAACGATTGGCGTTTAGCAGGCGTTCCTGATTTTCAAAAAAAATCGGTGGGAAAACATTGAGAAAGGCTGTATTTTTGCCAGACGCCTTGATCTTTTTAAAGATCGAGTGTTCAAATAACAGTTCGCGCAGTGTTTGATTCGGATAGCCGGTTTTATGTCGGCCAAATAATTGGGCGGCATTGTGGCCGGTGAGCAGTGTGGTTTGGCCAGTGGCGCTTTGAGGCCGACCCGGCATGCCCAGTGTCGCATCTAACGATTTGAACACACCGTCAAAAGGCAAGGCCGTCGCGGCCTCATCCTGAAACCGGTTGAATATCCGCAACTGAGCGTGGCAGCATGGGTTGATCTGCGGATCCCGCACACCAAGACCGAGCGCGTCAATAAAAAAGAACAGGATTTTCACCGGGATTACGCCTTTTTTCGCAAGATATAGTTGTCCTGTTCCAGATGTGGCTTTGCTTCGCCGGGTTTATAGCTGAGCAGCTCAAAGCCGGTCAGCATCCGCCGGGTCACGTAGGCGTTCGGATGGAAGCTGCCGAAGTTGTTGCTGCCCTCTGGACCAAAGCTGACCGTGACCATTTCGCCGGCGTCGTACAATTCCTTTTGCTCCGGCGGTAAGTGCGCTACAAATTGGCTGCCGTGGGTAGATAAGTAGAGGATGCCGCCCGGTTTAAGCACTCGCCATAATTCGGCCAGCCAACGTCGTTGCAAATCCTCGCCAAAACAGCAGAAAACGGAACGGGCCAGGATAAAGTCGAACATATTATCGTCAAATTGGAGCGGAGGCTCAAGTTCATTTTGGCTAAAACGGCCAAACGGCAGATTTTTGCTGCACCAGGCAACGAGTTCCGGATTGTAATCGACCCCGAAGAGCGTTGTACTTTTAAGCCCGGCCAGATGCCGGCTAATCCGGCCGCAGCCGCAGCCAAAATCCAACAGGGTCCGAAAGTTGGCCAAATCTAATCCGGCTGTCTGCAAATGGCTTTTTATATCTGCCGTAATGATTTGCCCGGAATGAAAATAAATGGCCCGCCATACATTAATGGTGACCCAAAAAATGTAGCGCGCCGGCGGCAATGGTAAGCCGTCGGGCGACTTCAGGCGATAAGTCAATTCCTGCCACAATACCGGCAGACGCATGGTTTTGAGCGAGTTGAGCGTCAGGCGCAGGTAGTCAATTCCGGTGAGTTTCATACTTGTCATGACAATTGTCTATAGTAAAAATGACTGGAGCAAATAGGATGAGTTCAAAAAATATAACTGCCGACGACTGGATTACTGCTTTGAATATGCAGGCGCATCCCGAAGGCGGCTATTTCGCCGAAACATACCGATCGGCACAATTTATTGCCCGGCAAGCTTTGCCGGCGCATTATGCGGGTGACCGGATTTTCAGCACGGCAATTTATTTTTTGCTGAAAAGCGGCCAGGTTTCACGGTTGCACCGCCTTAAGTCCGATGAAATCTGGCATTGGTACGCCGGCTCAACAGCCACAATTCATATTCTTTATGCCGACGGGACTTATGTCGGGATACAGTTGGGTCAAAGTCCGATGGATGGAGCGCTTCCGCAGGCGGTTGTTCCGGCGGGAGTATGGTTTGGGGTAACAGTCGGCGCTGCCGATTCATACACGCTGTGTGGCTGTACGGTTTCGCCCGGTTTCGATTTTGCCGATTTCGAGCTGGCGGATCGGGCGATTTTACTGGCCCAATATCAACAGCATCAAGCGCTTATCGCGATGCTAACGCCGGAACTTAAAAATACACCTGACTATTCAGTGACCGAGACCTGAAACCCTACGGGTCTACGGGTCTCGGGTCTCATTGTAATACAAGTAACTTCAATGGGTTACACGTCAAGACCCAAGACCCTTAAAGTTTGCGCTTGAAGTTACTTGTGAGCCGCTAATGAACCAAAAACGTCTTTGTTTTTATTCATGCAATTCGTGGTTAAGTTCTATGACAGAATTATTTTCCTGTTTTAACGCGTCATTGCGAGGAGCGTTTTTTGCGACGAAGCAATCCCGGCTTGATTTCACGAGATGGCTTCGCAGAAACGGCTCGCCATGACAATGTTGGTTTTATTCTGTCCTAAAACGTACTTGAATATGCACAGCTATGGTAACGGAAACTCCTGATTGGCCCTCACATAATCAGTCGGTATGCCGATGTCAATAAAATAGTTATCGCATACGTAAGCGCCAAAAAACAGCGTGTTTACATGGTGCTCTAAAAAATCTTTTTCAAATGAAAATTTAGATGGGAAGTTTAGCCGTGCAAGGGCTGATTTTTCCAGAAGATAAACCCCGCCATTGATCAAACCAAAATCCGTCGGCTGCTTTTCGACAAAGCCGATAATTCGCTTGCCCGCTGTCCGCACCACGCCATAGCGATCAAAATTTTGCATGGGTTTGAGGGCGATGATTAGCTCGGCCTTTAATTGCGCATGGGTTTCGAGCATTTCCGCCAAATCCACCCTAAAAAAGGTGTCGCCATTCAAGATCACCACGCTATTTTCAGCCACCGCCATCAACGCCTTTTGGATCGCTCCGCCCGTGCCGAGCGGTTCATTCTCAATGCTGTAAATAAGTTCAAGTCCGTTGTAAAATCGGCCAAAATGAGCCGTAATGACCTCATGCTTATAGCCGGTGGCAATGATGGCGCGCATGACGCCCTGCCGCTGTAAATCATCCAAAATGTAGGCCAAAAAAGGCCGACCGCTGACCGGGGCCATCGGCTTGGGAATATCGCTGATCACTCCCCACAACCGTGTTCCCAATCCACCGGCTAGAACAATAGCTTCCATTGTGTCATTACTTTTTCATAGATTTGTGATTTGTCATGGCTAAAAATGTAGCGAGAAGCAGAGAAATGGAGCTTTGGAATAGCGGAGTCTCCAATACGTTATCATTCGCGGTTTACTCGGCGATGTCCAACAGCGCTTGACCCAATTGAACTTGATCGCCTTCTTTCAGACTAAGTCCGGTAACAACGCCGGCGCGGTGCGCTTTGATTGTATGCTCCATCTTCATGGCTTCCAGGATTAGCAAGGCTTGCCCGACCTCGACAACATCGCCGTCTTTGGCAAAGACACGCATAATTTTGCCTGGCATCGGCGCGGTCAAATCCTGAGTGGCATGGGCATGAATCGCCCCGCGTCGCTCTTTTTGCTCCGCCAGACGTTTGAGCACATAGTTACGGCCGTTAACGGCCAGAAACCGCTCGTCCCCGCGCTCGGCAAAAACGATTTGATAATTCTTGTCGTTGATATGTAGTTGCAGGATATGTTCATCTCGGCGGCATATCTTGGCCTTGTAGATTTTATCGTCGATTTTGACAAGCAGCGTTGATCCGTCAGCATCGGCTTCGACTTTGTACGGTTTGCTGTGGTATTCGAATTGCATTTCCATTCAAATATCCCCGGTTTTAGTTTAAAAGCTGTTTTTCCGTCCATAATTATATGCCTTTTTCTAATTGTTAGCAACTTTTTCTTGAATTTTCAATCAACTTGCATAATTTGTGCTTGCTGTTTAGCGTTTAACCATAAAGCCCTAAAAATATATACCCGGTGATTTCCGCATGTACGAAACAATTAAAAAGCTTTTTATGCATATCGGAGTGGATGATTTTATCCGTAGAACGCACCGTTTTGTTTTTAGCCGGCGGCGTTTTATCATACGCTTTCCAACGTACCGCCCGCATTTGCAACCCCTTATCAGTAACTCCGCCGATCCGGTTCGCGCGGCGGCGCTCGCGTTGGCCATTGCCACAATCGATCGGCAAAATATTCCGGGAGCTATGGCGGAACTCGGCGTTTATCGCGGCGAGACCAGCTGCTTGATTCACGCAGCTTCACCGGAGCGAACGCTGTATTTATTTGATACGTTTGAAGGATTTCCGGTCCGGGATAAAAAAAACGACAATCGTTTTCAAGATACAAATCTCGACGTTGTCAGGAAAAATGTGGGTGATCTGCGCCACGTCATCATCAAAAAAGGCTATTTTCCGGAAACAGCGTACGGATTGGAAACAGAGACCTTTGCTTTTGTGCTGCTGGACGCCGATTTATACAATCCCACCATGGCCGGCCTGACCTACTTCTATTCACGATTGCAACCCGGCGGCTATATTTTTGCTCACGACTACAACTCGCCGGAATCCGATCACGCGGTTTCCAAGGCGGTGGATCTATTTATGGCCGATAAGCCGGAAAAACTGGTTGAACTGCCGGATTCCTGGGGTACCATCGTTATCCGGAAAGCTTAAGTCGCCGTAGTGAACATGAACATGAAAATCGCATATCTATCCACATTCTACCCGTTTCGAGGCGGCATTGCCCAATTTAATGCTGCGCTTTATCGCCAGCTCGAAAAATCACACGAGATCCGGGCCTATACCTTTACCCGTCAATATCCGAATATTTTCTTCCCGGGCGCAACGCAGTTCGTAACAAAAGACGATCCGGCGGATCCGGTTCCGGCGCAGCGTATTTTGGATACGATCAATCCCCTTACCTTCTGGAAAACACGTAGCGTTATTCGACAGTTTGCTCCGGATATACTGCTCACAAAATTCTGGATGCCTTTTTTCGCCCCGTCGCTTGGCTTTGTGTCCGGCGGTCTGGGCCGTTCCAACGTAAAAACCGTGGCGATTCTCGACAACGTCATTCCTCACGAGACACGGCCCGGCGACATCCGGTTAATCCGCTATTTTTTGAACAGCGTGGACGGCTTTATCGCCATGAGCCGGACGGTGCAGAATGACCTGCTGGCTTTAAAGCCGGAGGCGCACTTTAAGCTAAAACCTCATCCTATTTACGATCACTTCGGCGCAACCGTTCCGCCGCAAAAAGCCAGAGAACTTTTGGGTCTGCCGGATGATAAAAAGATCATTCTTTTTTTTGGTTTTATCCGTGACTACAAGGGTTTGGATATGCTCATCCGGGCGATCGCGCATTTGTCCGGTGATTTTTTGCTGGTGATTGCCGGCGAAGTTTACGGCGACTTTGCTAAATATCAGGCGCTTATTGACGAAACGAAGACACGGAATAAAATCAAACTGTTTGTGCATTATATCGACGATCATGAGGTTTGCGCCTTTTTTTCGGCGGCGGACGTATGCGTTTTGCCGTATAAATCGGCCACCCAAAGCGGCATCGTCCAGATCGCTTACAATTTTGATCTACCGGTTATCGTCACGGATGTAGGCGGTCTGGCCGAAATGGTCGAAGACGGTTGTACCGGTCTGGTCGTGGCCGGGCCTGATCCGGCGCTGATTGCCGAAAGCATCCGCCGCTATTTTGACCGCAACTTCAAAGAGCATTTTAGTGCAAATATTGCCCGAAAACGTGAACACTACTCGTGGGCGGGTTTTGCCGGTACGGTCGAGATGTTATACAAGGAAATATGCCAATGATAATTCGCAGTAAAGCGCCGTTGCGCCTGGGTCTGGCCGGCGGCGGCACCGATGTCAGCCCGTATAGCGACGAGTTCGGCGGTTTTGTGCTGAACTCCGCCATCAACATGTATGCTTATTGTACGCTTGATAATGAGCCGACGGATCGAATCGTTTTTGAGGAAGTAGACAAATATCTGCGCGAAGAATGCGCCATTGGCGAATATTTGGAGCCGGACGGCCCCTTTGCTTTGCATAAAGCCGTTTATAACCGGGTCGTGCGCGACTTTTTAAAACGACCGTTCGGCTTTACGTTGTCTACCTATTCCGACGCTGCTGCGGGCAGCGGTCTTGGCGGCAGTTCGACGCTGGTTGTAGCCATGCTTCATGCCTATGTCGAACACTTCAGCCTGCCGCTGGGCGATTACGACACCGCCCATCTGGCTTACGAAATCGAGCGCGTGGATGTGGGATTTGCCGGCGGCAAACAGGATCAATATGCCGCGACGTTTGGCGGTTTCAACTTCATGGAATTTTACGCCGACCGTGTGGTGGTCAATCCGTTGCGCATTAAAGAATGGATCATCAACGAGTTGGAAAGCTCCATGCTAATCTATTTTACCGGCATATCGCGCCAAAGCGCCCGCATCATCGAAGAGCAGATCAACAACACGCGCCAAAAAGAAAGCAAGTCGATTGAGGCTATGCACGAACTCGAGCGCGACGCGGTGGCGATGAAGGAAGCGATTTTGACCGGAAATTTAGCGGAATTTGCCCGCATTTTAAATCATAGCTGGGCGGCCAAAAAGCGAACCGCGGCCTCTATCGCCAACGACACCATCAACCATGTGTATGAAACGGCAATGCAGGCCGGAGCCGTGGCCGGAAAAGTCAGCGGGGCCGGCGGCGGCGGCTACTTTATGTTCGCCGTTGAACCGCACAAAAAACCGGCGGTGCGGCGGGCATTGGAGAATCTGGGCGGCAAAGTGGATCACTTCCAATTTGAACGACAGGGGGCGCAATCGTGGAGAATCTTAAAGAAAGCATCTTAGACCAAATTCGGGCATCATACGAAATCAAGCAGGCAATCCATAGCAACGTCGGCTTAGTAAATACCTTAACCAAAGTGTGCGAGGTGGCGATTAAGATTTATCGCAACGGCGGCAAGATTCTATTGGCGGGCAATGGTGGCAGCGCTGCCGATGCGCAGCATATTGCGGCGGAGTTTGTCGGTCGCTTTTATAAGGATCGCGCGCCTTTGCCGGCCATGGCCTTGACGGTCAACTCGTCGGCCTTGACGGCCATTAGCAACGACTACGGCTATGGCGCGGTTTTTTCCCGTCAAGTTGAGGCATTTGGCCAAAAGGGCGACATCTTCATCGGCATTTCCACCAGCGGCAGCTCGCAAAATGTGCTGGAGGCGATTGAAGCTGCGCATCGGCAGGGCCTGCTGACGGTCGGCTTCACCGGGCGCAGCGGCGGAAAGATGCTGGATTTGTGCGATTTTTGTCTGCGGGTGCCGGCGGATGAAACGCCCCGGATTCAGGAGAGTCATATTTTATTTGGTCACATCATCTGTGCGGCGGTAGAGGCTGCGTTATTTGAGTAGCCTCAAAGTTTAATTCGATCACCAAAATCGCCGCTGGAAATAAGGCTAAAATTTCTATCGCAATTTGATAACCCATCTCGTATTTTAAGACGTTAATTCGATCGTTCATTCTCTGTTTACATTGATATATCAGACGCGACATCCATTTACGAAATAATCTTGCGAAGGTTCACGCTGGGGAGTTCACCGAGCCTTGAAAATACTGACTCCGCAGCAAGTTTAACCTTCGCAAGTTTTCTACATCCTTTGAGGAGAAGCAAGCATGAATATGAAAAAAGGCCCGATTGGGGCGCCGCCGTCGGACACGGCCAAAGCCGTCGAAACCGCGATGTTGCAGATTGAAAAGCAGTTTGGCAAAGGTTACATCATGAAGCTGGGCGATCAGTCAGCCCAAATCCCGGTAAACATCATTTCATCCGGCAGCATTGGTTTGGATGCCGCAATGGGCGTGGGCGGTTATCCGCGCGGGCGCATTATCGAAGTTTACGGCAAAGAATCCTCCGGCAAAACGACCTTAACGCTACATGCTATTGCCGAGTGTCAGCGTGCCGGTGGCGTTGCCGCATTTATTGATGCCGAGCACGCCCTTGACGCCCGCTACGCCCGCAATCTTGGCGTTGATATCGACAACTTGCTGATTTCCCAGCCCGACTACGGCGAGCAGGCATTGGAAATTGCCGAAGTTCTGACCCGCAGCAACGCGATTGATCTTATCGTGATCGATTCTGTGGCCGCCCTGACGCCGCGAGCCGAAATTGAAGGGGAAATGGGCGACAGCCACATGGGTTTGCAAGCCCGCTTGATGTCGCAAGCCTTGCGCAAGTTGACGGCCGCGGTTAGCAAATCACACACAATGATCATGTTTACCAATCAAGTGCGAATGAAGTTAGGGGTCATGTTTGGTAATCCGGAAACCACGACGGGCGGCAATGCGCTTAAGTTCTACGCCTCAATGCGGTTGGAGGTCCGTCGCGTCTCTTCCATCACCATTGGCGAAGAAGTCGTTGGTAGTCAGACACGGGTTAAGGTCGTCAAAAACAAGCTGGCGGCCCCGTTCCGTGAAGCAGAGTTTGATATTACGTACGGCAACGGCATTTCCCGCCAGGGCGAGCTGATTGATCTCGGCTCACAATTGGAAGTCCTCAAAAAAAGCGGCACCTGGTTTTCTTTTGGCGACACCCGCCTTGGACAAGGCAAAGAAAACTGTAAGGCATTTTTAAAAGATAACCCGGCCATTGCTGAGGAAGTTGAGCGCCAGATTCGAACCCGTCTGGAAATTCCGCGGCCCGGCCCGGTTGAAGCCGCCGAATAACAACCCATGCCGCAAATTACCGATATCCGACCGTTGCAGCGGGATTCTGAGTGGCGGGCAATTTTTGTGGATGGCGAGTTTGCTTTCAGCTTGCCGGTGGATCGCGTTAGGCAGGACAGGCTAACCATCGGCCTGGACATTGAGGCCACGCAATTGGATATAGTGCGTGAAGCGGGACAATTTGCTTTTGCCAAGCAACAGGCGCTGCAATGGTTAAGCCGGCGAAGCTATAGTGAAGCGGAGATTTGTCGCAAACTTAAGCAATTTCCGCCGCCAATTATCCGGCGTGTCGTGGACTTCCTCAAATCATATAATGGATTGAATGATGCCGATTATGCCCGACGCTACGCGACGGATCGCTTGCGCCTAAAAACTTACAGCTTGCGATATATCAAAGCAGAATTACGCGCAAAAGGGCTGGCGGCGGAGGAAATCGAAGCCGGCTTAAGTCATCTTGCCGCAGATGTGGACGAAACCGAGTCGGCCCTTATTGCCGCGGAGAAAAAGCTTAAATCTTTAGCCAAGTTGGAACCGGCTAAGCAGCGCAATCGGGTTTATCAATTTTTGTTGCGGCGCGGCTTTAATCATGATGTTGCATGGCGGGTATTAGAGCGGCTGTTTGGCCGAAATATTGCCTGAGCGAGCAGACAATGGAATGCATTGTTAGAGTCCCTGCAGTCACAAAAATTGCGGGGATTTTTTATGTCTATTTGTATGGATTGCATTAATTATAAAGCGGCTAATATTGGTCTTGACAACAGGTCAAAAATTCTCAATATTTCAGGCCATATAAGGCGGGCGCGTTTATCAACCGGAAAGTCCCCGGAAAAAGAATGTTTGCATATTTATACTAATTAATTAGGAATACAGAACAATGAATTTGCTTGCCGTAGTGTAAAATGAATTGAAAAATGTTGGAATAATTACGGGAGTTGTTATGCAAGACTACAACGAACCAAAAGCAAGAGTAGAAAAATTAGAAGACAAAACACCTTCGCTTGAAATGGATTACGATTACAAAATCAAGAAACTATCAATTTGGGTTGGTTTCTTAAAATTTGTTATGGGAACCGTAATCGTAGGTTTAGTAACCGCGGGTTTAAACCAGCAAATCCAAAACCGTACGCTGGCGCAGAAAGAAAAAGAGCAAGAGCAGCAATATGTTGCCCAATTTATTGAAAATGCTTTGAATGAAAGACTTGTGCACCGTCATCGATTTGCACACTATTTTTCAACCCTTTTAGGAGGAAACTGGCAAAACTATTATGCTGATATTGATTCAATTTATCAGCGTGAGGTTGCAAAATTAGATAGTTTAAAAAAAGAAGCAAAAACGGATAGCACTAACCTAGAAGTTCAACAACAATCAATTGAGGTAGCAAGAGAACTGACTCCGACTCAACTTGAAAATCAGGTTTGGTTTGTTGTAATCTTCTCCACACCAACATTACCTCCAGCAAAGGATTTTGCTAAAAAGACAATGAATTTGTTAGTTGATCAGGGCGAAGTTTATCCAATAGAAATTTATAAGACAAAGATTAGCCAACATTTTGCAGTTACTGTGGGTGGAAGATTAACAAAACTAGAAGCATTACACTTGAGTTCTTTTGCACGTAAGAAGGGTTGGGCACATGATGCATTTTATCAAATTGACAAAGATTGGGCATATGTCGAAACCGTTTTTCCTTCTAGTTCTAGATAATTCGCAATTAATCATTGTAATTAGTTAGCTAAGTACTCTGGCAGTTAAGTTTCTTTGTATTTTCGGTTGATGCCTTACGTCAAAGGCGACGAGTTTTTGATTGATGTTCATTACCGCTTTCCGGGGTGGTAAAAGTAATGCTAACCGGTCAGACGAGTAAGGAAGCAATTTCCAAAGCGCAGCAAGTCGCGAACTTGTTCAGTTGCTTGCACAAACCCTGGGCGGAGGAAGACCTTGTGCAAGTTGTTCGTCAGGGATTGGAAGATTATGAGTAAACCATTATTATGCGCGATGATGAGCGCAAATTAATATCGTAACAACGCGCAAAAACGCGATGTTAAATTTCAATTTTTAGCGACAAAAGGAGATTCCTGTGGCGGTTATGACGATGGTTCAGGCAATTAATAACGCGCTGGACATCAAACTCGGCGAAGACCCGGACGTGCTTGTTTTTGGCGAGGATGTCGGGATGGAAGGCGGCGTTTTCCGGGTGACGGAAGGCCTGCAAAAAAAATACGGCGAAGCCCGTGTCTTTGATACACCATTGGCCGAGTCAGGCATTATGGGGACAGCCATTGGTATGGCGCTGGCCGGGCTCAAACCCGTGCCGGAGATTCAGTTTTCCGGGTTTATGTATCCGGCCATCGATCAATTGGTGTCTCATGCGACACGCTTTCGCAATCGCACCCGTGGGCGCTTTCATGTGCCGATGACCATTCGTACGCCCTACGGCGGCGGGATCAAGGCGCTGGAGTTGCACTCCGAAAGCATGGAGGCGATTTATGCTCATATTCCCGGTCTGAAAGTAGTTATTCCCGGTACGCCGTATGACGCCAAAGGCTTGCTGATCTCGGCCATTGAAGACCCGGACCCGGTTCTGTTTATGGAGCCAAAGCGCATGTATCGGGCAATTAAGCAGGAGGTGCCGGACGGCAAATTTACGATCCCATTGGGCAAGGCCAAAGTCATTCAGGCCGGCACGCAGATCACGGTCGCCACTTACGGCGCGATGGTGCGCGAATGTCAGAAAGCGATGGAGCTTTGCAAACAAGCCGGCTATTCGGTAGAGCTTATCGACATGCGCACCGTTTATCCACTGGATCGCGACACTGTGGCCGAGTCCATCCGCAAAACCGGCCGCTTTCTGTCCGTCACCGAAGGGCCGCGCAGTTTTGGCGCTGGCGCAGAGCTGTTGGCCTTAGCCAATGAAGAAGCTTTTCTATCGCTGGAAGCGCCGCCCACCCGCCTGGCCGGTTTTGACACCATCGTCCCTCTGCCTAAAGGCGAAGATCATTATTTTTATCCGCCGGAACGCATCTTGTACGAAATTAAGAAGCTGATTGAATATTAACCCGAAGCGCGGGGCGACATTTTTGCTTTTGAAAATGTCATTTCTTTCCCTTCGGGTAGATGATAGAGACATGACATTTCCAAAAGAAGAAATGTCATGTCTGTCACACCACCACTCCATTTTAAATTGACGTCAACCATTATCGTATAAAGATAATATTTACATAGCATTACGA
>CAYOLL010000093.1:0-23539 GCA_964404765.1 uncultured Gemmatimonadota bacterium
TTCATCAACGAGCCGAACCACCACGAATTTGACTGCAAGTTGTCCAATTCAACAACAACTTCATGCTTCCGGCTCTCCATGCAGAACCAGACCACATCGGCAGCTGTTGGGGTCGGATACGCGCCGCTAACCGGCTTCAGGTAGTCGTTATGCAATACGACCGATGCCTGATCTAAGGCCGGGTTGGTGCTGTTGGCTACCTGCGTCCCGCCGTAAGAATTGGTAAAGGCAAAACGGAAGCACGTGCTATACGCGCCTACGCCATGATTCTTTGTCTTGCCGCAGACCTTTACCAGCGAGCGCGAACCGGCGGGCAGAAGACCGGTGGTCGCCGGGTAGACGCCTTTTAATTGAATTGCGTCAATGCCGGAGCGGCCGGTCACCCAAGTATTGTTGACAATCAGCCGCAAGCGCGCGGTTTGATACGTTGTCGGCGTCCAACTGACCGACAGGCGGCCCGGACAAATCACGGCGGTATCCATATCCGCGCCAGTCCAGACCGACCGCCACATTCCGGCCGGGTCCATCAACTGCACTTCCGCCACCACGCCCGGTTTGTGTGTTTCATAAATGTCCGCGCCAACCGCGTAGACGTAGGTGGCAAAGTCCACATCCAACGTGTCCCGGCCCGTATCCACCTGTGGCAGCCAGGCTTTGGTCGTATCGGCGCAGGTGGCTGCGTCCGGCATACCGACTGCCTGCAGGGCCGCGCCCTTGCTTGCGCCATACTGCCCGCTCCACCAGGTAGCGCTTTTGGCCCACTGCACAATCGGCGCATTTTCGGAAGCCACGCCCGCCACTTCGATCAAAATACTGTTGGCGTTACCAAAGCTCGGCAAAAACTCATCTTCGCCGTCCAAAACATGGTAGGTCGCCACTGCGCCCGGCTGCTCCGAGGTCACCTTAACCGTATTGATGTCCAACAAATTTTCCAAGTCGGTCAATTCGATCTGAATCTGATCCACTTCATCGCAATTATCCATCCAAATATAGAAGCAGACATCCTCGCCCAACACCTTGATATTGTTGAGGATCGTATCCGAATACGCCGCGCTCGCGCTGTTTGACTTCGACAGCCAGAACTCGGCGTACGGGTCTATCCACGACCAGACTTCGGTAAACTTGGCGTCACCCACGTTATCGCCGTTAAATACATATTGAATGCGATACTTGTCCCACACATTGAAGGCATACAGCACATTTTGCGTATCGGTAAAGATAATGCCCAACTTTGCCGTGCCGCCGACTGCGATCGTCCCGCTCACCGAAAGCCCGGAAGTCGCGCCGAACAACAGCTTGACATAGCCCGGAACGGTATTCGATCCGTCTATCAGCGTCGCCGTAAAGCTTGTCGCGGTCATGCCCGTGACGTTACTGCTCGGATTCGGCACGTCGACCCAGATCGTGTCGGCGTCAAATTCCGGCCTGTCGCACATCACATACTTGACCGTGTCTTTCACCGCCGGTGTCACCACGTTAATTCGCACTTTGGCCGAATCGGCGCTCGCACAATCCTCATAGCTATGCAGCGGGTTGATTTTTAACGAATCGCGCGGCGTCGTGTTCGTATAACGCGCCCAACTCAACGGCCCGATCGTGACGCCATAATTGCCGAAACCCGCCGCCGTCAAACCGATATAGGGCGTGTTCGCGTCCGAGCCGGAGTTCTTAATCACATTATTGGCCGACTTTAAGGTAATCACCTTTGACGAATCGATAGTTGAGGTTACAGTCGTGCTAAAGACAAACAAGCTGTCGTTGCCGATGTTTTGCAGCTTGACGGCTTGCGCGTTGGCATAACTTCCGCCGACCACCATCGTCAAATCCAGGGTCAGCGGGTCAAAGGCCGGCTTACCCTGCCAGATCGTCTGCGGCTTAATCGGCCCGCTCAAATAGCGCGGCCCGGCGGAACCAAACAAGCTATCCTGCTCGGCGCTGACCAGGCTCGTGGGTGTGCAGCCGCTGTAAACGGCCTCCACGTAATAAGTATAGTTGCCGTGACAATCCAGAAAAGTGTCAAAGGCCGTGCCGTCCACATCGTCGTAATAGGAGCCGCGCACCGGGAAGTTGACGCCCATGCCGCCCAAAACCGCGCCTTCCGAGCGATCCGTGTTGAGCGGAATATAGGTCGTAAAACCGGAACCGGTCGCCTTGCGGTAGACGTTAAACTGTTGGAAACACAGCGGCGCGGTGTCCAGGCGAATCATGTAGTTGTAGATATCGTCCTCCACCCATTCGCCGTGCGGATGGCCGGGATTGTTGAGCAGGCGGAAGGAGCGGCTCTCGTCCATAATAAAAGTCGGGTCGTAGATGCGGTCGCCGAAATCGCGCCGGTCGGCAAACAGCCGCGGCACGTCAATCACCGGGTCGTTGGTAAAGCGCTGCGTTTCCCAGGTGAAGATGCCCCACAAGACCCTATCCGTCGCAAAATTCGGGTAGGTATTGGGAAAGGAAAGCGTGGCGTTGACCGTGTTTCGAACATCATACAAAGATCGGGCCACCCACGGGTAGATCCCGCGATTGTTGGCCATAATGTCCACATTCTGCGGATAACCCACCACGTTGCGAAAATCGGCAATACGCCCGGCGGCGGATGTGTCCGGCAGGCCGTTGCTATCGCTCACCAACATCATGCGGAATGGCGTGACGCCCACGGAGGCGACACTCAACTCGGTCAGTTTGGTGTTGGCCGGCACGTTGATTTTCAGCGCCAGCATGTTCATCTCGCGGTTCTGGCCCACGTCAAACCAGGTTTCGCCGATGCCGTCGTCATAAGCCAGCGGGTTCAAGTCCCAGTTCAGATAGATCGAATCGGGACGCATCGGGACATGGTTGACCACGCCGGTGACCTGCGGATTTTGCCAGCCGACCGCGGTTAAACCGCTGATTTCGCAGGCGTCGGGGGTACCGTTGCCGTCGCGATCCACAGTGCCCGTGCAAGCGCTGATAGCCGCACCGGACCCCACCCAATCACCGACTATATCCATGTTGGTCAAAACGCCGTTGTTTACATTGCCGCTCAGATCCGTGAGCGTGTTGGTACCCGCCGGATGGTCAAAGCGATAATAAGCTACCAGGTTGGCATTTGTCGGATCGTTGACATCCAACTGACGTCCCATCCAATTCCCGATTTCCGCCGGTGTGCGGGCATCGCTCCAGATGCGGACTTCGTCAACACGCCCGCCGTAAAATTCACTAAAGGACGGTTGATTGCCCAGAATCAGATCATTTGTATTAGCGGTAATTGAACCGGATATACTAAGCGTGTTTACCTCCGCCCCGTCTAAATATATCCGCATCGTAGCGCCGTTGTACGTGGCGGCCAAATGATGCCATTGGTTTAGACCGGGAAATGGCGCGCTCACCGTCCGCCAACTGCCGCCAATATGTAGATAGAAAATGAAACTACTCCAGCCGTTATCCGTTCGCGGAAAGATATAACCAACATTCTGGCTGATCGTTGACTTGCTAACCACATTTTGAACGCCGGTGTTTTTGGTCGGATAAACCCAGGCTTCTATGGTCAACGCCGTAGTCAACGACAAACTGGTTGAGTTCGGAACAATTACGGTATCATCCGTCCCGTCAAAGTCCAGAGCATTGCCTGCGTCGGCGGCCATCAGTCCAACCGGCGCGTCGCAGGCATTGCCCACGCCGTCGCCGTCGTTGTCGAATTGCGGGTTGTTGGCGATATGCGGGCAGTTGTCGATGTTATCGGCAAAGGTATCGCCGTCGGTATCAGGATACTTGATGATGGCTGGGATGGTGTTGTTATAGATGAAATTGTCCAGAAAAATGTTGGCGACATTGCTGGTGCTGCCCTCGTTATAAAACATCCATGAATCTATTGGCACAAGTCCTGGGGAAGTAACACCATCAAAAGCTGCGTTTCCCAAATCATTGCCGACTAATACTCCATTTACCCATAGATCGAATTTGTTAGCAGCAACCGTTTGGCTCGTCACATAAACATAGTTGATCGTTGCGGTTGTGCTATTCCCAACAATCTCAACCGTATAGACAACGCCCTGTGAAAAAGGTGTGCCTGCCAAACCCGTTGCTGCCCAAAGTGGCGCACTGCTCCCCCTACGAAATTCAGTTGTTATAACGCCGCCCGGACTAAAAGTCCAACGCAATCCGGCAAGCACCGAATCCGCATTCGGAAGATTATTATTAAGAAACGCTGCGGCATTTCCTTGAGCAAAAATCCATGCGCCGAATGCGGCTGTTGCTCCACCGGAATTGTCGCCTAACAGGATGTCAAATTTGGTGTAAAACGACAAACTTGCTGTATAGTCGTAGACGCTAAACTTATTGGTGGAGCCGCCGGTAGATGCCACAATTCGTAGTTCCGTATTCGAGCCAAGACCAGCTAAACCCGGATTCTGCAAATTAAAAGAACCGCCCTGACCGTTACTAACTTTTACCCGTGATGTCCCGCCATTGGTCTGAGGAGCAGGCAAAAAGCTTGTGCTGGCCGTGTTGTTTGTCACGAACGAACCGACGCCCGTCCCAAAATCATACGTCCACGGCTGGCTCCAACCCGTGCCGGCCATTGTCAACAGCAAACCGATACAGAATAGCCAAAACAAACCGCGCTTGCCAAAAAACGCCCTCGTCTCTCGAATACGCTTCATACCCATGTCCTCCGTTAAGTTAAAAACGGTTCTAAGTGATAAAATTTGATCAAAAAAGCGGGTTAATTTATCGGAAACCCGCTGAATACGCAATCTTTTTTTTATGAACGGTAACGCGTCGGTGTACCTTCCGCGTAATTTGCCGCCTGAAGTTATGCCGCCAAAGCCGCCTGCGCAATAAAGCGATGGCCGATATTATCAACCGCCACGCCAAAGCCTTCCAGCGTCCGTACGCCCAACAAACTCATGTCGCCCTTTTCGGCGAACACCACTTCGTCAATAGTTTCATAGCCTTCGGCGCGCAAAACCGCGTAGCCGACCGGGCGTTGAATCAACTGCTTCGTAGCCGTATAAAAATTTCGCTGACGTTGGGGGGCGATACCGGCTTGTTCCAGCAACGCTTGCGGCAGCCAGGTTAATTCCGCTCCGGTGTCTACAACCACTTCAACAAGCGGGGTTATCCTGGATGGGTCTTGAATATTAACCGCCAGCAGATTCACTTTGAAAATGCTCATGATGTGCCTCCGTTGTGTTTAGTTAAATCATTACAGAAGTGACAGATTATTTAAATCATTGCGATGTTTAGTCTAAATCAGCATCCCGGCAATGTTGGCCGTAATAAACGAGGCAAATGTCCCGGCAATCAGCGCCCGCAGGCCCAGCCGGGCCAGATCGCCACGCCGATTGGGGGCCATACCGCCAATGCCGCCCAGAAGGACACCGATCGAGCCGAAGTTAGAAAACCCGCATAAAGCGTAGGTCAAAATTACCGTCGTACGCTCCTGTAACTGTGGCAGGATTTCTCCGGCAAATGGCCGGCCATTCAGGATGTCGCCCAAATGAGAATAGGCCACAAACTCGTTTAGCACCGTCTTTTCACCCAGCAACTGTCCGGCTGTCAGCAGGTCGGCCTTTGGCACACCCATCAGCCAGGCAAACGGGGCAAACAGATAGCCCGCCACTTCCTGAAAAGTATTAATTGCGCTCAAATCCAATCCGGTCAGACGGGTCAGCAGGCCGCAACCCCAACCCCAAACCGCATTGCCCAATGCCACCAGCGCCAGGAAAGCAATGAGCATGGCCACAATATTAATCACCAAATGCATCCCTTCGCTGGCCCCGCGCGCTGCGGCATCAATCACATTCTGGTCGGTCTGCTTCAGGTCCAACTCCATGCCTTCCAGCGTTTCCGGCACACCTGTTTCCGGCAGCATCAGTTTAGCAAAAACCAGTCCGGCCGGAGCCGACATCACCGAAGCGGCCATCAGATGTCCGGCAATATCGGGAAACTGTGCCGCCAACATGCCCACATACGCGGCCATGACCCCGCCGGCAATCGTTGCCATGCCGCCGGTCATGATTGCCATCAGCTCGGAGTCCGTCATATTTTTGATATAAGGTTTGATCACCAGAGGCGCTTCGGTCAGACCCACAAATATATTAGCCGCAGCACACAGCGACTCGGCCCCGCTGACGCCCATCGTCTTTTTCATCACCACGGCCAGCGCGTAGACAACGCGCTGCATAATGCCAAAATGGTATAAAATTGCCATCAGCGAGGAAAAGAAAATAACCGTCGGCATCACCCCAAAGGCAAAAAAAGCGCCGTGTCTGGCCCATAAGCCTTCAGACGTGCTCAGATCGGCAAAACCGGGCGGCGCGCCTTCCAGCGGAATGCCAACCGGCACATTCAACATGGTCAACCCGCCAAAAACAAACTCAGCCCCGGCCCGCGTAAAGCCAAGCAGGGCCACAATAATATCATTCACCCCGGCGAAAAACGCCCGACCCGCGCCGGTTTTAAGAATCAGCATTGCAAAAATAAATTGCAAGCCCATGCCTACACTCACCAGTTTCCAGTCTATTTTCTTGCGATTCGTTGATAAGCCGTAGCAGATCGCAATCTGGATAAAAATACCAAAAAAACTAATCCATCTTTCCATAAGACTTCTTTTCGTTAGCTTGAATTATTCATGAGCCACGAAAGCACCTGACACCAAGAATCACTACAGTTTGAATTAGCGCGAGGTTAAAAATTCAAAAATTCAATTTTTAAAAACCTTCGTGAAACTTAGTACACTGTAAATTAAGTTTTTTCAGGTCTCACGCAAAGTCGCGAAGGCGCAAAGTTAAAGATAAAGAAAGATAGGCTTTTCGTATTTCTTGGCGTCTTTGCGCCTTCGCGTGAGATATAAAAACTTATTTTACAATGCACTAAGTACACTGTAAATTAAGTTTTTATAGGTTCGTAGTAGCGAATTTATTCGCGCCGCCATGTTGATGTAGCACAAAGCTGACGAATGAATTCGTCACTACAAGCATGAAGAAACTTAATTTACAATGTACTTAGTACACTGTAAATTAAGTTTTTTCAGGTCTCACGCAAAGTCGCGAAGGCGCAAAGTTAAAGATAAAGAAAGATAGGCTTTTCGTATTTCTTGGCGTCTTTGCGCCTTCGCGTGAGATATAAAAACTTATTTTACAATGCACTTAGTATATTGTAAATTAAGTTTTTTCAGATCTCACGCAAAGTCGCGAAGGCGCAAAGTTTAAAGATAAAAAAGAGGTTCTTGGTACAAGTTTGTGGAAAGCGACCGGGGTCGTGGATGTCATTCAGTAGGAATCTTTTTTCAAACTTGCTAACAGCTTGATTTGAAAGCGGTTACTATCCACTCACAAAGATTCTTTCAGAATGACAAGGTGCTCTTCCACAAACTTGTTCCATGAGCCAAAAAAGATAGGCTTTCGCATTTCTTGGCGTCTTTGCGCCTTCGCGTGAGATATAAAAAACTTATTTTCCAATGTACTTGGTGTTTTCGTGCCTTTGTGGCGTGTCTTTAATTTTTCAGGTTTGCGGCTCACGGCACAATCATCCGCAGACAACCGGGAATCAACGTGATTTCCAGATGATGCCGATCCAGATCAATAATCTCGCCTTCCAGATGGGCTTGTAAATCATCCGCGCTGTCGATGATCACATGTTTGGCGCGGCTCATCTGCACATCCGGCAGGTTGATATGGCCGCCCCAAAGGACACGCGGCAGGATGGTAAAAACCTTCCAGCGCGGCACGGCTTTGATCAGACAGATGTCGAACCAGCCGTCGTCTACACGGGCGTTGGGCGTCAGTTTAAAGCCGCCGCCGGAGGATACACCATTGCCGAGCGTGACCAGGGTTATTTCACCGTCAAAGACCTGCTCGTCCATTTGAATCCGCACTTTGGGCGTGTGGAACTTCATCAGCCGCTTCATCACAGCATACAAATAGACCGCCGTGCCTTTAAGCCGATGAATACGCTGCGTTTCCAGGGCCACTTCCGCGTCAAAGCCGACGCCCAGCGCGTTCACAAAATAGCGGTCAGCTACTTTGCCGGCGTCCATTTTGATTTCTTTGCCTTGCAGGATGATGCGCATGGCCTCGTTTAAATCGGTCGGCACTTGCAGATGACGCAGCAAATCGTTGCCCGTCCCGACGCGAATGGCTCCCATCGGCACAGACTTGCCGACCCGCAAAAGGCCGTTGGCGACTTCGTGGATCGTACCGTCGCCGCCCACCGCCACGATGACCTCAAAGCCGGCCTGCAAACCTTTCTGCACCAAATCGACGGCGTCCCAACGCGCTTTGGTTTCCCATATTTCGCCGATAATGCTGTGCTGCTGCAAGTACGCTTTGATTTCCGGGATAATGGCCCGGCCGCGTCCACGTCCGGCATTGGGGTTGGCGATGAAGAGGTAGCGTTTCATATTGGGTTCCTTTTGCGCGGGTGCTTTTTCACAAAAATAATTACAACGCTTACGACGTAAAAGCGCCGCGCAGGCTAAAGAAAAGCTGCAGCAGCGCCAATTGCGGATTGACATTAGTGCGGCTCAGGTTCAGCCGGGTTTCGTCAATCGCGTGCAGACTTCGCTCTACCGCCTCAAAGCGCAGCTTGGCGGCCGCCGGTCGAAGCTGCTCCATTAAATCGCCATTGGTAATATAGCGCGCGCCGTCGATTTGCGAATTGCACAACAACAAATCGCGATAGAGAATGGACAGAATCTTGAGCTGATGATCCAGGTTTTGCTTGGCCTTTAACCACTCATCCACCCGGGCCAGCAAAGACAGGGTTTGGTTTTGCAGCAAGGTATTGATCATATCGACTGCCGCTTGACGCTGGGCAAAAAGATCGGCCTCTTCCACGCCGATCACCTCGCCCAGGCTGCCGTTGGCCAAATGCCCCAACAGCCGGGCCAGCGTGGACGGCAGACTTTCGCGGGCAATCAAAGCCTGCTCAATCTCGTCAGGGTGCAGATTACGAAAACGGACCTGCTGACAACGCGAGCGAATTGTCGGCATCAACGCATGAATATAGTTGGAAGTCAAAAGCAAGAGAGTGCGGTCCGGCGGCTCTTCCAGCGTCTTGAGCAGGGCGTTGGAAGTCACCACATTCATTTTTTCGACTTCACGGATGATAATGACGCGAACTTTGGCCTCGTAGGGCGGATAAATCAATTGTTTTTGCACTTCGCGAATGTCGTCCACAACAATGGAAACATTTTTATCAAAACGCAGCGGCTTATCCGGATTAGCCGCTTTTTGACGGACCAGCTCCTGCACTTCTTCCGTCTTTAAAGTGGCCGGGCGGGGAAAAACCAGTTTGATATCGGCGTGATTGTGCGAGGCAATCTTGCGGCAGGATGGGCAGTGGCCGCACGAGTCGGTTTCGCTGCGGCGGTCACAGTTGAGCCATTTGGCAAAGGCGATAGCGGTCGATTCCTTACCCGTGCCGCCCGTCCCGTAAAAGAGATAGGCATGCGCCATGCGCCCCTTGCGATAGGCGGTCAACAGGCAATTAATGGCGTCGGATTGACCGATGATGGATTGAAAGCCCATAAGAAAAAGCGATTAAAGTGGAAAATGAGACTAAAAGTAAAAAGCGTGAAGAGTATAAAGGGTGAGGCATAAACATGCAAGTGAAAAACAGCGACTTTGATTGGCCGCTATTGACAGGTTGAGTGGATTTATTTAGATTGTAGACGGATTTTTAATGTAAACAGAAGTTTGCCACTTTTCATAATTGCACCGCGGCTCTTTTTAACCTGAATTATTCACCACGGAGACATAAAAGCACGGAGATATAGAGATTATCCTGAATTATTCATCAGCCACAAAGTCACCAAGACACAAATAACAAATAATCACTAAGCTATTTAAACAAAAGATGTTATGACAATTTTGAATTATCCCGGCGTTAAAAACTAAAATTTTTCATAACTTTCGTGGAACTTAGTGTTTTTGTGGCTTTGTGGCGTATCTTTGAATTTTTCAGGTTATAAGGGTTTTCGGCCAATTTCAACAAATAAATTGTATTTTAAAAAATTGCTTGTTGTTTTTGACTTTAACTTCTTATTTTATCAATTCTCTGTGATCTCCGTGTCGCCGTGGAATGAATAATCCAGGTTAAAAGAGACGTCTCATCATTCTATTCAAGCTTAAGGAGTTTTTTTATGCGCGCCAACAATATCCTGGAAGCCATCGGCAACACCCCGTTAGTCAAGCTTAATAAAATCGGACGGGAAACGCCTGCGACGATCTGGGTCAAACTGGAATATCTCAATCCCTCGGGCAGCGTCAAAGACCGCATGGCATTATATATGGTTGAAGAAGCCGAGCGACAGGGCAAGCTGAAGCCGGGCGGAACTATTGTCGAAAACTCGTCGGGCAATACCGGTTCGGCTCTGGCCATGATTGCCGCACTGAAAGGCTACAAGTGCATTATCACCATGCCGGATAAAATGAGCGACGAAAAGAAAAATCTGATGCGAGCCTTTGGCGCCGAAGTTGTTGTCACCCGTACCGATGTGCCGGCCGATTCACCGGAAAGCTACTACTCCACCGCTCGTCGCATCGCCGCCGAAACCCCCAACTCCTACTACCCCGATCAATATAATAACCCCATGAACATTGAAGCCCACTATCGCACCACCGGCCCGGAAATCTGGCGACAAACCGAAGGCCAAATCGATTATCTCGTCGGTGGTATCGGCACCGGCGGCACTGTCAGCGGTACTGCACGGTACCTCAAAGAACAAAGCCCAAAAATTCAAGTCGTAGCTGTCGATCCAATCGGCTCCGTCTTTTACGACTACTTTAAAAAAGGGGTTATGCCCGAACCTCATGTCTACAAAGTCGAGGGAATTGGGGAAGATTATCTGGTCGAAGCCATGGATTTTAAGGTCGTTGACGATATCGTGCAAGTCAACGACGCGGAGTGCTTTGCCATGACCCGGCGATTGGCGCGGGAAGAAGGTATTTTCGCAGGCGGTTCCAGCGGGGCTGCGGTTCACGGCGCGCTTAAATTGGCCGAAACCCTGAATGACGCCAAAAATATTATCGTCATTCTGCCGGATTCCGGTAACCGCTACTTAAGCAAAGTTTATAATGATGACTGGATGCAGAAGCAAGGATTTATAGCGTAAAGTTGTAAGATGGCCGCCACCTTTGAGGTGGCGGCCATCTATCCTGCAATAGTGTTTTTAAAAGATATGTCTTTCCTTACACACATTCAATCCGGAGGCAATTTATGAAAAAGTTTTTTTTCATTCTGATGATGCTGTCATGTAGTCCTAAAACGGAACAACAAACACAAGTTGTGGAGCAAAAAACGCCCGAAGCAACCCATGAAACAACACCATCAGGAGCAGCAATGAGTAACGAGAGAAAAATGGCAATGCTGGATGACTTAACCTGGATTTTGGGCAAATGGCAACGAACTGACGCCACTGAAACTTACGAGGTCTGGCAGCGCGCTGACAGCGCTTTTGTCGGCAAAGGATACACTATCAAAAATGGAAAGGAAGAAATTAGCGAAACGCTTCAACTGGCACAGCGCAGCGACGGCATCTACTACGTAGCCACTGTGGCATCCAATCCCGGTCCGGTCGCTTTCCGCATGGTCAGCCTGACGGCGCTTGGCGCGACGTTCGAAAATCCGCAGCATGACTTTCCACAGCGATTATTCTACCCAAAAAGCGAAACGGATACAATGCGGGTTGAAATCTCCGGCCCAACCAAAGACGGCGCTGTTCGCCAAATTCCATTTCCCTTTGTGCGGGTTCAATAGCAGAGTCATACCGAACTTAGGAGCTCCATATAACTGACGACACGGTTCCGCCCCCCGCGTTTGGCTGCGTACAAAGCCTCATCCGCATATTGCAGCATTTTATCTTCGGATTGTGGAGCTCCTAAGTTTATATCGGTAACACCCAGACTTATCGTTACTTTGAGTTGCAAATCTTGATAATTATAGGTGGCGCTTTCGACATCGGCCCGGATTTTTTCGGCGACCGCCACGCCGCTTGATAGGGTCGTATTTGGCAAAACGACCACAAACTCTTCACCGCCATAACGCGCCAGCACATCACCCTCACGCACACAGTTACCAATCCGTTGCGCAGTTTCCTTCAGCACAAAATCACCAATAATATGCCCATGCGTATCGTTAAACGATTTAAAGTGGTCAATATCAAGCAATATGCAGACCAACGGGTTGCGATAGCGCTGACTGTTAATAAATTCCCGGAGTAGAACTTCCATAAGGTAAGAGCGATTAAAAATTCCGGTTAAACGGTCTGTTGTGGCCGCCCGATAAAGCGCCTCATTCTTCGCTGCCAATTCCTGATTCAAGCGCTCAAGCTCCGTCTTTTGCGACAAAATTTGCTCGTTTAAATTAAGCAAAATTTTGTAGCGAACGACTTCCGCCCCGGTTCGAGTATCGGATTCCCGCTGCCGATTGGCAATTGTGCGGGTTAAGTTCAACGTAATCGGCGGCAGTTGCTCCATGATCGAAAAAAAATTTTCGCGCTTAATAATAATGATAACGGCATCCGTTCGGCAATAAGCATTCGTGGAGCGCGGCTCGTCTTCGATCAACGCCAGCTCCCCAATAAAATCGTTGGCCGTTCGTTGGATAATGTCCATTTCCTGCTGCCCGGCCAGACGCTTGGTAATTTGAACAGTACCCGCGGCGATCAAGTACATTTCATGAGCAAAACTGCCCTGCTCAATCAGCACATGGCCAGCCTTATAGTGGACTACTTCAAAAAGACCGGCGTCCAGCTTCAAAATTTGATCCGGATCAAGCCCCGCAAAAAACTTGTTCTTTGTTAAATATCCGGCAAGTTCAGTATTCTGCATCCGATCCCCCTCTCAAAAAATTCAAGCTTTTATTTTGTCTTAGTTTTGCGTCGGAATAAAGTAATTGCTCAAAAAGTGGTGGTAAACCTAACCTTGCGAAGGCTTCAGTGCACGACTTCACAAGTTTTGCAGTAAAGCCTTCGCAAGGTTACCCACGCTTTTTGAGCAATTACGGAATAAATTGCTAAGGATTGTGTATTAAATAACTTCCGCATTTGGACGATTGAACTGTTCTCAAGCCCTGTAAGGGCGGCCTGTTTGTAGAAAGCGAACCACATCCGGATTAGCCCATCGGGGCGGCCTGTAAGACGTAAAAAAAATTCTATCCATTAAACGGGTCGCCCCGATGGGGCTGTAAAGTCTGCTACAAACAGGTCGCCCCGATGGGGCTTGAAATGCGGAAATTATTTAGTACACGTTCCTAAAGCACATCGGTCAAAGCATGTTTTTTGCTAATTTCTTCTATAATTTGATAAGCCAGATGTAAAGCCCGGCGACCCTCCACTCCGCTTACCGTTGGCGGTTTTCCGGTTTGCACACAGTCGATAAAAGAGACCAATTCGGCACGCAAAGGCTCTTGATCTTCCGCATTGATATGCTTATGATCTATTATTTTTTTAGCGATCTCCTCCGGACTGGAGGCATCTTTAATTCGCGTGTAACCACTGGCATCTTTCTCAATCCAGGCCATCAGATCGGCCTTTTTTTGAAAAATATCGACCGTTTTGTTCAGCAAATCGACTGAAACATAGCAACTCCGCTGAAAGAAGCGGATTTTGCGCTCCACTTTGGCCGAAACCCGGCTGGTCGTGATGTTGGCTACACAGCCATTGACAAACTCCAGACGCACATTGACAATATCAATGCTCTGGCTAATCACCGGCACGCCGACGGCTTGAACAGATGCGACATTGCCGCCAACAAACCCCAAAACAATATCTAAGTCATGAATTGTCAGATCAAGCACGACAGACACATCGGTGCCGCGCGGATTAAATGGAGCCAGGCGATGGCATTCAATAAAAAGCGGCTGCTTAATATGATCATACGCCGCCATGATGGCCCCATTAAAGCGCTCAATATGACCCACTTGCAGGACACGACCTTTTTGCGCCGCCATGTGAATCAGGTCATCGGCTTCCGCAACTGTCGTCGTAATAGGCTTTTCAACCAAAACATGGCAATTAGCCTCAAGCGCCTGATGAACTACTGCATGATGGCTTTGGGTTGGTGTGACCACACTAACAGCCTGGACCCTGGCCAAAAGGTCATCGAGCGCTTCAAAATACTGGGTGTGATTGGCGACGGCGACAGACCTGCCCTGAGTCGGATTCGGATCATAAACGCCAACAAGATCGGCGCTATCAATGGCGGCATAGTTACGGGCATGATGGCGGCCCAAATGACCGACGCCAATAACCCCAACCTTTAAACGATCATTAGACATGCTTTAGCTCCGTAATGAAAAAAAGCCACTGGCTATAATAGCCAGCGGCTTTATCATGCAAATTATCCGGCAACAGTTTAGTACATAGCTTGCGGTGATTCCGAAATAATAGTTGGCGTGATGAAAAACAGGATTTCGCGATCGTTTCTCTTGGAACGCGAAGTGGTAAAAAAGAGCTTGCCAATTATGGGCAGTTTTGATAAAAACGGCAATGCCAATTCTGTTGACGTTTCATCATTTGAAATTAAGCCGCCAATAACAGCAGTGGCCCCGTTGTCCACCATGACCGAGGTTGTTGCCTTTTTGGTGTTGATCGCAAATGGAACGGATGCGCCAGTCGCCGCCGCCGCCAAAAGCGAACTAACTTCGCCGACGACTTCCAGCGTAATTCGCTGATTGGGGTTAACATGCGGCGTTACGCTTAATTGAACGCCGGTCTGCACAAAACTGGTGGTGGTGTTACCGCTTGCATCACGCAAGCTATACGGAACTTGAACGCCGCTGTTAATATTAGCTTGCT
This sequence comes from uncultured Gemmatimonadota bacterium, assembly GCA_964404765.1. Taxonomy (GTDB): domain Bacteria; phylum 4572-55; class 4572-55; order 4572-55; family 4572-55; genus CAYOLL01. Next base: position 14,780 of record CAYOLL010000093.1, read on the forward strand.
TATGATTAACCACAGTAATGTTAGGCTTGGAAATAACGTGGGCCCGGCTATCCGTCTCCAAGGCGCTTAAAATAGAACGCAAACTTACAGTTGGCCGAACCCCTTCGGCTACGTTCAAAAACTTGCCTACCTCTTCCGTCATTTTTTGGCTCAAATCCACCACAAGAAATTGTCCACCGGCAGTTGTTGACACACTGGGAGTCCATTCAATTCCTAAATCACGACTCAAGTCACTTGAAACTTCAACAATCACCGACTCAATATTGATCTGCTCGGTGGGCTTATCCAGCTTCTTGATCAAATCCGTCAACCGGGTGATATTGCCGGGCGTATCTGTCAATATAAGGGAGTTACTTCGTTTGTCGATCAACAACGAGCCGCGGTCACCCGGTTTAAGCGCCGATTGGATTTCGCTCGCAGTGCTGTATTCCACGCCGATAATTTGCGTTTGTAGCGGGATAACCTGCTCCAGGCTGTCAACAGCGCTTTGACCGCTCACAGTTTCATTTCGAATCTCATCCAGAGAGCTGATGCGCAAAATTTCGCCGGGTTCTTCCGTCACGCCATAGCCATTTATCTTCAAAATAATATCCAGCGCCGTCCGCACCGGCACATCCCGCAAGCTGACTGAAACGCTGCCCTTTACATCCGGGCTAATAACGATATTCTGATTAGTCCAGTTGGCAAACTGACGAATAATTTTGACCAAATCGCCATTCTCATATTCGACGTTGATTAAAGTCTGATTCTCGGCGCTGCCGGATTTGGGTGAGAACGCAACCGCATCAGAGGCAGGCGTGGACTTGTCGGTTTTAATTTCAACCTTGGGTGTTGTTGATAAAGGTTCCGTGACTAACTCACGGCCCTTGGAATAGAAAAAGGCTTCTGTTTTGGGCGGGCGCACATATTCATAAAATTTGCTGGCCTGCCACTGCGCAAAGGGCTCAGCCATTAGCGCGTCCAAAGCGATAATCAGATTCTTGCCTTCCTTGAACACCACGTAAGGCATTTTCTCTTTCAAATCAATAATGATGCGTGTTTTTGGCGCGGTGTCTTCGGTAAAACTCGACCGGATGGCTACTACGCCGCCACGCTCAAGGACGTACGTCCGCGGGCCTGGCAAGTTATGCTCGGAGCCATTGCAATCGATCACGATGCGTGGCGGATTGTCGAGCACAAAATCTTTGTAATCAAAGGGGCCATTACCGTTAATGACGATTTGGGTCGTTTGGCCAAGTCGCTTAACAATCACATCATAAGCTTCGTGACCCGCGCTCCAACTAGAGGAAACGAGGGCGGCAAGCAAAATGGCGCCCAAAAACCCGTATGGCTTCAAGTACCTTTTCATTTTCATGCTCATTCTTCCTTTTTAAGTTTTAACTCGGTTCTTTGGACCAAAGTACCCACACGCTGGACAAACACGACTTTATCCGGTTGAATGTCTTCGACCGTAACGCCCTTTACCCGATCACCAACCGTGATAAAGTAGCCTTTTCCATCTTCGCCGGTAATTAATGCTTGCCTCGTTTTATTGCTCCACATAATCCCGTTGAGAACGATCTTACCCATATCAATTGGCTGTAAGACAATTTGCTCCTGTTTCGGTGGCGGCGGTTTAATGATATTATTCGGATCAAAGTCAAAAATGTTTCGTAAGCGCCGATAATCAACCCGGACTACGTTTTTATTGCGATTTTTAATTTCTTCAAGACGCTCAGAAATGGACTTATCTTCTTCAGTCGCTTTTGTAGAGTCAGCGGCACCGCTTTCCTCGTCTTCCTCTTCTTCATCACTTGTGGCAACATCTGCCGCAGGTATCGTGGCCGCAGGTGTAGTGACCGCTGCTGCAGGCGTCGTTCCTGCTGTCGGAGCTGCAGTTGCCTGCGTCGGCTGTGCGGTCTCTGTTGTCCCCGGGGCCGGCTGCGCAACCGGCGTGGCCGTTGTCGCTACAACAGTTTGAGCAGCCGAATCCATCACGGCTTTTTTTGCCGTTAAACTGTCGCCGCCGGCGCTTTGAACCGTCGTTGTGCTGTCTTCCTCATCTTCCCAATCTTCGTCCTCTTCCTCGTCATCCATCGGAGCTTCCGGCGGTGGGCCGACAAGCATCTCCACCATTTTGCCAACAACGGTATCCATCACCCCGCTGAGAGGTGAGGCGGACGACCGGACAGGCAGAAGCAGCATCCAGCCGCTAAAAATAAGGGTTAATATAAAGCTGCGGAAAGATTTCATGATTCTATTGTCTCCCCTTGAATGTACGTCACTAATGTAAACGAAATGTCGAGGAGAAAACCGTCGGTTGGTTTATCCGCCCCAGCCTGCTTCAGTTTAATATTAATAAGCTGCGGCTGGATAATCCGATCAAAACGCTCAAGTCTATCTAAAAAGCTTAGAAAATCCGGGAAAAAACCTTGCACACTCATACGAATGGCCTGTTCGGAATAAAACTCCTGCGCTTCAGGCTCACCGGGCGTAAAAGTAACGCTTTTTAAATGCGCATCATTCATGGCGTCGTCAATTTTGTGCAACATGACTTCAATTTCATCTTGGGTCGGCAAATATTTAAGCGCTGATTTCCATTGCGCCTCCAAAACGACCATTTCTTTTTGGAGTTCCTCCAGACGCGCCGCCTGAACTTTAGCCTCGTTTACTTTTCGGGTCAGATCCTCGATTTGTACATTCAACTCCGTAATTTTCACATCCTGACCGCGATACGCAAAATACCAGTAACCGATTAATATCAGGATAGCGACAGCGCCGGAAATCGCCCATTTTTTCTTTTGTTCATCCACGGCTATGCCTTGCCTTTCCTCTTAACAATCGCTAACAAATTAAAACAAAATATTTGCATTTAAATAGCCAAATCCTAGAAGTTTTATCCCGAAAATTCCAAAATTTTGTAATAGTCAACAACCTCTCGAGCACTGTCATTCCGAAGGAATCTTTTTGCAAGCTTGTACAAACGTGGTTACAATCTTAATCCCCTTCGTCCTCAAGCCCTTCGCCTAATGTTCCTTTACTTGTGTCCGCCGGGGTCTTCAGAAAAACCAGAATGTTAAAAGAGCGGGCCTCGCGCCCCATATAAGTCGCCGCTTTTGTGCTCGCCAAAGTAACAGTTGTTACTAAAGAACTTGTTTTTAAGCTTTCGATGTAATCAGCCACATACTGATCGGACAAAGCGACTCCATCCACACGCATCATGCGGCGCTCTTCATCAGATTGATCAAAGAAAGACTTGAATGAGATGAACTCACCAGGCAGTTTATTGGAAAATTCCACAATGACATTTTCCCAAAAATCACGATTCGCATTAAGCTTGTTAATCGTTGCCAAGCGGGCTTTTATTTTCTCTTGCTTAGCTTGAAGCTCATTCACAATCGCAATTTTCTTTTGCAGTTCCTTATATTCAATGTCTAATTTTTCTTGTTCGGCTGTTTTCTCTTTAATTACACCTTCGTAGTGCAAATATAAGCCAACAGCCAGAACCAGAGCAATAACCGGGGGAATACCCAGCAAAATATTGGTTATGTTTGCCGGCAATTGAAGGCTTACTTTAGGACCGGAGTCCTTTTTTTCCTCCGGCGGCATTAAGTTTATTTTTATCATAAGAGCATGTCCTAATTTTGTCGGAGAGATAATCCCGTAGCAACCATTAGTGTTGGGCCAATAATCCCGGGCTCTTCGTCACCAAAAATCATTGGGTCAAACTGTATATTTTGAAAAGGATTGGCAATTTCGACTTGAACGCCGTGTCGTTGGCTCAAGAATGTAGTAAGATTCGGCACAGAAGCGCTTCCGCCGCTAATGATAATACGATTAATACCGCCGGACTCACCTAACGCAGAGATATAAGAAATCGAACGATCAATGTGTACAGAAAGCTCATCGGTTACAGATTCGATCACGGAGTTGAAGGTGTTTTGATCAACACTGCTAAGGTTCTGACCTTTTAAAAGTTGCACGGCTTCTTCGGAAGAAACGCTCAGATTTTTCTGTAGCTCTTCAATATACTTGTTACCGGCTATCGGCAAATCACGATTAAAATGCGAAATGCCGCCCTTTATAATGCTGACGTCAGTCTTGTCCGCGCCAATATTTATCAAGGCGATCAATTCTTCAGGTGAAACCTGATAGTTAATTTCAAAAGCATTCATAATCGCCAGATAGTCAACATCAATAATGACCGGATTCAAATCCGCATCACGGATAATATCAATTAAACTAAGGACGTTGTTTTTCTTGGCCGCCACTAACAGCACATCCATTTGCCCATCGCCGATGTCATCATTCAAAACTTGCAAATCCAAAAAAACATCGTCAATATCAAACGGCACATGCTGCTCTGCTTCCCATTTAAGAGATTCGCGAGCCTCCGCCTCTTTTTGCTTTTCCATCGAAATCCGTTTGACAATCACGTGACGACCGGAAATAGATGCATTAACATTTTTCTGCTTGATTTCCAGCGATTCGAATAATTCCCGAATCGTACTGATAACCGCGTCACGATCCATGATTTCGCCATCAACAATTGCTTCCGGTAACAGTGGCCGGATGCCTTGCTTTTGCAGCTCATAACCTTTGGCAGTACTCTTCATCATCACGACTTTAAGTAAGGTACTACCGATATCTAAGCCAATGGAAGCGGTTTGCTTTTTGAAAAACATAAATTCTCCAACCTTTTATAAAGATCACGTGAGAAATTACTTTAAGAACTACTTTAGCATATCCCTAAACCTTTGTCAAGGGAATTTTTTGGGTGTAATGGATGCGAAAAATCACTTTAAAGAAAATAACGCGAACACCTTCATTCAATCATAGATGAAGATTTTCGGATTGTCAAGCAAAACCACGTAAAAAAAGCCGGTGTCTTGCGACACCGACCCTTTTTGCATGACGTAAGGCAATTGTCAACAGCGCTATACTTTTGGATTAAAGCGTCCGGTTTCGTGCAAATAGTTATAGATTTCTTCCGGGACCTGATGACTAAGCGCCATTGTTTTTATTTTCGAAACAATGCCGGCCCATTCTTCCGCATCTTCTTTATATTGACTGTGCCGGGTCAACAAATCACGTAAAATCTTGTACTCTAATTCATGACGGTTAGCGCTAAAAATATCCGGCGCAACCGGCAGATCGGCAGGTATCGCCTCGTATTTCACCAAAACGACCAGGGCGCCCAACAAATCGCGAACATCTTTCTCCAGCTTACGCACATCCAATTCATGACGCTTGTAGCTGATTTGGCCATGCAAAGCGAGCTCCACCACGGGTGGCTGGGACCAGGTTTGCTTTTGTGTCCGCAAGTGCTCGACCAAAAATGACTCGGCGGCCAAGGCCGACGGATAGCGCGAAATATCAAACTTGAAACGCACAAAAGGCCGGCTGTAATAATCACGTATATGTTCAACGGTATGCCGGCCATTTTGCACCGTCACCCGAAAAAAACCGCGCGTGTGTTCGGCTTCCAAAACAGAACACGCTTCCGGTGAACCAGGATTGAATACCCAGTTATCGAGCGTGTAGCATTTATGAAAATGCCCAATGGCCAAATAGTCAACCACATCCTGAAGCGGCTTGATTTGTTCGTAAGACAGGCCTCCGGCATTTTCATTGATATAACCTTCCAAGCCCAGATGTAACATTTGGATGGTATAATCCGCCGGCGGCAAGTCCCGGATGGCCTCCACAAAGATGGGAATAGCGCGAGCAGTGCTGCTGCCATACCAGCGCGCGCCAATAATCCGCAGCCCATGCAGTTCAATATAAGCGCCGCGTTTGCTCTTTGGATCCCAAGGCTTGAGCTCGGCTTTTCCATCTTTAAAAGTCGGCTCCAGTAGAATGATCTGATCAATGCCCGCTAAAAACGACAGCCAATTGGCCGAATTGTCAAAGGGTTTGCTGTCATGATTTCCCTCTATAACCAAAACAGGAATTTCCGCTTTTCTAAGTTGATCCAGCACAGCAACAGCCTGATTCATGGTCGCCGGATGAATAATCCGCGAATCAAAAAAATCACCGGCAATTAACACAAAATCCACTTGCCCGGGCAAGGCATAACGCTCGATAATGTCACGAAAGGCAAAGAAAAAATCGCGCTGCCGCTCAAGTGAATTATACTGATGATAGCCCAGATGAAGGTCGGCCAAATGCAGAAATTTTGCCATAAAAGTGATCCATTCTATTCATATCCGAAATCGTTCGTCAAGCGCAGTTAAGCAAGTTGAATATGGTATAAAAAAAGAGGTTGTCAAGCAAAAATCCAGCCAAATCAACCTGCGCGCATCTTTATTATGGCGATAACCGTGACAAAAATGTAATTTAAGAAACATTGCTTATTTTATGCTGAAATAAACTTATAGGACATATCTCTGCGGGGTTGTCAATGGCCCAAGCTCCTTACGAACATGCCGAGTATCTTAAACGCTTTTTCCCCGATGCCCGACTGATCCAGAATTTAGATCAGCCAGAACAAGCGGATGGGGCAGAGGCTGATCCGTTTGTTGCCGTCGCTTTTTTTGAATTTGACGGTTTGATGCGGCAGCTTGAGCTGCTTGCTGACGGAGCGGATGCGCATCTGACCGCGGTCGCGCCCTTTTTTACCGATCTGGTCGCACATATAGCCGCTGTAAAAACGCAGGATCCCCGGATTGAGTCCCACCATATCGGCGATTCTTATATCCTGCTGGCCGAAGTTGAAGAAGATGGAACGCAATCTATTCAGCCGATTCTGAATTTGTTTATCGAATTGCGTCAAAAATTCGTGCAGAAAACATCCCCTTTCATTCAGACATTAATTGATTTTCGAGTCGGTTTACATTTGGAAGTCATCAATGAGGACTCGCAAATTGACCCCAACGATCGGCTGGCAGAACAGCCCTTATTTCAACGCGTCGAAATATCATCAAATTCAGAAAAATACGGGCTGATCTATAGCGCGTTTCGCCCGGAAAATCAAAACCTGGCTGTTCTAAAAAGTGTTGTCGGCCTTGACGCTACGGTGCATGAGCAGCAAGTTTCGACAGAACATTATCCGTATTACGAACGAATGTTAGCCTATGTATTTCAGGCGCGCCGTAAACATACTCAGGCGCACTTACTTTTCCGACGCGCGGCCAAGATATTTGAAGCAAAAGGCGATTTAAAAGAACTGGGCGATTTGTATATGAACATCGGCCAGTTTCAAGAAAATGTGCATAACTTTTGCCACACTAAAGAAAATTTACAGCTGGCGTTTGAATATTTTGAAAAAGCCACGGATTTCAATGGTAATATCATGGCCAGCGCCCGCTTAGCCAATAGCATGAGGACGTTGCATCAGTTCGAGCCTGCGTACCAACAGTCACAAGCCTTGATTGAGCAGGATTTGCGACATATTCACGCCTCGACCCGACGCGTCGTTTGGTTCTATCACGCCCAATTGCTAAACATGCGTGGCAATTTTAAAGAAGGCCGCCCGTATTTAAACAAGGCGTATGAAAGTTTGATGGAAGCAGAAAGTCGGCTGGATGATAACGGTTTACGCAAGTTTTTTTTAGAAGAGCACTGGTTCAATAAATTAATTATAACAACATGGAATCAATTCCAGCAAACACGATCTTAAATAGTCCGCTATGGCGTTCGTTGCCACACTTCCGGGTTAAGACAGTTCGGCGGCAAAAGACCACGCAGCGCCGCCAAAATATTTTCTGCCGCTTTCGATGACATGCCGTTTCTTGCCGTATGCGTAGCGCTACCAATATGCGGCAATAAAACAGCATTACCTAATGCCCGTAACCCTTCCACAATTTTTGGCTCCCATTCATAAACATCCAGACCGGCGCCTGCAATTTGCCGATTCTTTAAGGCCTCCGCCAACTCGACCTCATCAATCACTGCGCCGCGGGCAGTATTAATCAGATATGCCGTTGGCCGCATACGAGCAAAAGTTGACCGATTCATCAAATGTCGCGTTTGGGGCGTTAACGGACAGTGAATGCTGACAATATCCGCCGTAGTCAGCAACTCGTCTAAGGTGACTTCGCGAGCATTTAGTTCTTTGGCTAATTCCGGTCGCGGCGTTCGGCCAGTTAATAAAATCTGCATCTGAAAACCCGTCGCCATCCGCGCCACAGTCGCCCCAATCCGGCCCGGTCCGATAATGCCTAATGTTTTGCCGGAAATCTGCTCACCCAAAAACATCAGCGGGCCCCAGCCGATAAACTTCCCGGCCCGCGTAAAGGCTTCCGCTTCGGCCACCCGGCGCGTAATGGCAAAAATAAGCGCCCACGTTAATTCAGCCGTCGATTCCGTTAGTACACCCGGTGTATTGCTGACTAAAATACCTTGCTCAGTTGCGGCCTTCACGTCGATATTGTCGTAACCAACACCGAATTGGCCAATAATCCTTACCCCACGTGCCTGCGCAATGACCTCCCGATCAATGCGATCACTGACCAGCGTTAAAATAGCATCATATTCGGCAAACGCCGCAGCCAACTCAGCCTGATTCAAATTTCGATCCGCCATGTTGACCGTGACCTCGTGCTCTTTTTGGAGCATATCAAGGCCGATTTGCGGAATTTGGCGAGTCACAAAAACGCGCATAAGAACCTGCTCTATTGCTAAAAAGTCACCAAGACTATGCCGTCATTTGCAAACTGAAGCTTGCTACTCCGATTTTTAAACACTTTGTGGCGTTGCGGCATGTTTGGATTATTTCTTTAAATACCTCACGTTCGCTGAAAAAAAGAATAACCTTTTAAAATATTGAAAGTTGTATAG
>CAYOLL010000094.1:0-23482 GCA_964404765.1 uncultured Gemmatimonadota bacterium
ATAATATGGCCATAACTCACAATAGGCAATGGTTTATTTAGGAAAGATGTCTATTTTTCAGATGTAAATTCGCAACTTGCGTCTTTAGCGTCAATTGCGACGTTTGCGTTAAGATTTGTGAATAATTCAGGCTAAATCGATATCATCCGCTTTTTATTTTTACAGGGGTATAAAAACGACGAATTTGTTCAGTCAGCTATTTATGGACTCGCCGCCGCCGGCCTCAGACACAGTGCGGCATAATCTCTACCGGTTGACCGTTTGGGTTCGCTGGGAGCTGCTCTTTTTTTTTCTAATAACCGGGTTGCTTAGCAAACTGTTTCAGGCAAATTCCGAGTCTCAGCCAGATGTTTGGGTAATTGCCCTCTTCACGATTGCCGCCGGACTTAATTTTGTCTACCACCGCTTTGCCCGCCATTTAGCCGCTATAAGTTGGATATTTCTGTTTCAGTTTGGTATAGATGTCTTTTTAGTATCACTCATGAGCGTTTTTAGCGTTCCGGACGCTTTTTGGGGATTATATGTGCCGGTAATCGTCCTGGCGGCTTTTGTGATGCGGCAAAAAAGCCACCTATGGCGACTAACGATCTGGATTGGCCTTTGTTATGGTGTCGCCTGCTGGAATCAATACAGCCAAATGCCCTACCCCGATATGACCGCGCTAACCGGCCTGATGCGACACTGGCTATGGATCACAATGCTTCTGGCGGCAATTGCGCTGCTCTGTACGCAGTTAATGGGTTACACCCATGAGCGTATTCATCGGCTTAGCAATGAATCGGTTATCGAGCCTTTGACAGGATTGTATCAGCGCCGTTACTTCTTACAGCGCCTGCAGAGCGAGCTGGAACGAAGCCGACGCTATGGTCGCATATTTTCGGTTATTATGATCGATCTGGACAATCTCGCCGCGTTTAATGATGCGTATGGTCATGCGGAAGGTGATCGGCTGCTGCAAGCCGTAGCGCGAATCTTACGGGCAAACCTTCGCCGCAGCCCAACGGACCCGCCGGCTGAAATTGATATCGCCTGTCGCTATGAAAGCGATCAGTTTGCCTTGTTGCTGCCGGAGCTTTCTTTAGAATTTTCAACAACATCTGCGGAACAGTTGCGCGAGGTAATTCAGCAGGAGTTAGCGCTCCTGGCCGGTGAGATTATTCGCACACAATTAGAAAGCTATGTCCGGCAGTCCATCCGTCTAACCGTCAGCATCGGCATTGCCAGCTTTCCGATCCATGCCGACACTGTTGAAAATCTGATCCGTGCCGCCGGCGCGGCTTTGTATGCTGCCAAAAGACAAGGTAAAAATCAAGTCGTCAGCGCGACATCCTTGCTATAAAAACATTTTTTCCCAGCCAATTTATGCCGCCACGTTTATTCGATCCGTCTTATCTTTCCCCTTGCATCAGTACGCTGGAAACAGTAGAATATTTGCAGACACTTCACCAATAATCAAGGAGCAACGCTATGCCGAAATTCAAACCCGCCCGCAACATTGATGACGCCTGGGCCGCAGTGGACGCTTTTCCGCTGGAGCCGGGCGATCCGCGTTATGTGGACTGTTCAGCCGTGCGCAACGACGCCATGCGCCAAATTGAACGCATGTTGAATCGCCATGCCAAAGCCGGGCGTGATTTGCACTTACTGTTTACCGGCTATCGCGGTAACGGCAAAACAACCGAATTGTATCATCTGGCCAACAAAGTCAAAAAGAGCTACGAGGTCATTTATTTTGACGCCTCCAACGAAATGGACGTCAACAACATGACTTTGAGCGATGTCTTGCTGGCTATAGCCAAAGAAATCGCCGACAGTTTGCACAAGAAGAATTATACCCTGCCCAAAAAATTGCTGGAGGAAGTGGGCAACTGGTTTGCGGAAAAGGTGCTGGAAGATACCAAAGAAGTTACGGCGGCGGCCGGAGCCGAAGCGGAAGCCGGCAGTCCCAAATGGTTTGGTTTCATCACCGCGCGGGTGTTTTCCAATGTCAAAATCGGCACGGAAAAGCGCGAGATTCAGCGCCGCAAGCTGGAAAGCAACATCACCGATTTAATCGCCAAAGTCAATGCCTTGTTGACCGCCGCCCGCGCTGAGGTGAAAGCCACAGGCAAGGACATTTTGTTCGTCATGGACAGTTTGGATCGCTTGCGGGCCGGGTTGGACAAGACTTTGTTTCTGGGTGATGGGGCCAAGCTCAAACAACTCAAAGGGCACTTCATCTATGTGGTGCCGATTTCTTTGTTGTATGATCCGCAGGCCACCTTGCTGCCCTTTGATGAAAAAATGAGCCTGCCCATGATCCCCATTTACAAACCCGGCCTGGCCCGGGATCCCCACGATAAGGGTATTGCCTACTTGACCGATTTGATCCAACGCCGGTTGGTGACGGACGATATTTTCACCGACCCGAAAGCCTCCATCGCCGAGCTGATTCTGGCCAGCGGCGGGCATTTGCGCGATCTGATCAAACTGCTCAGCTATGCCTGCAATCGCACCGACGACAAGATCGAACCCGAACACGTCACCGCCGCCATCAACAATCTGATGCGCGATTACGAAAATGTAATTCTCGACGAAGAGTACGACCACGTCATTGCCGCCTATCGCACCCAAAATCCGCCCAACAACGAAACCAACCAAAAACTGATTTACAACAACGTCATTTTGGTTTATCGCCAGAACGATGACTCGGAATGGAAGGACGTGCATCCGGTCGTGGTGCGGAATGCCAAATTTCAAAAAGCGAATCAAAAACTTCAAACGAGACCCTGAAGTTAAACCAAAAATTGTTTCACGCAAAAACGCCACACCGCCAAATTAAAAATCTTTTCTTTGCGGCTTGGCGCCTTTGCGTGAGAGTTTTTCTCCATGAAAGTGCAACGATGAGCGCCGATCATAACGCCGACAACTTAACCGCCATGATGCGCCTGATTCGCCGGGCCGTGAAAGCCAAACGCTTTGCCCTGGTCTTTGCCGATTGCAATTCCTTTGAGTTGCAGGATCAGTTGACGCAAGAATTGCGAAATCGCTGCCGCAAGCAGGACATTACCATGACCACGCTCTCCTTTTGGAATCGTTCGGTGACCAATTTGCTGGACGAATTGCCAAAAATGCTGCGGGCGGAAGTGGGTGATAAACTGCCGGAAAACTTGGCCATTCAGGTGACGGATGTGGAATTGTCTATTTTGATTGATCAGGACGAGCGCTTTCCGGCTGTGCTGCAAACCTTGAACTTGGGCCGGGAACGATATCGAAATGAACTGCCCTGCCCCATCATTTTCTGGTTGCCCGAATATGTGCTGATGAAGTTGGCGTTGGTGGCCCCGGACTTTTGGTCGGTGCGCGACGGCACATTTACTTTCCAATCCGGCGAGGTATCGGATGTGGCCGCCAATCTGGAGCAGTTGATCAACGAGACCAAAAATATCACTGAATGGCGCGAACATACCGCCCGAATTCCCATTTTGGAGCGTTTGACCAACCGCCGCTTGCAAGAGGGTGAAGAACTCAAACCGGAGCTATTGGCCGATTTGGAATTGCAGTTGGCCGAATCCTACCGCTTTGTAGGCAAGACCTACACCGCCTTGGAACATGCTGAAAAAGCATTGGCTTTGAGCGACGGCGATAACGAAAAAACCAGCGCCGCCCTTAATATTTTGGGCTTGTGCCAGACCGACGCCGGCAATTACGAGGCCGCCATTCAATACTTTGAGGATTATCTGCAGCGGCGGACAGACAAACCGGAGGCGCAGGCCATTGGCTATAACCATTTGGGTTTTGCTTACCACAAACAGGGCCAGCCGGAAAAGGCCATTGAATGTTATGAAAAGGCTCTGCAACTCAACCGGGAAAAGGGTTTACGCAAGGCCGAAGGCGATGTCTTGGGCAATTTGGGTCTGGTTTACCGCGAGCAACAGCGCTACGAAGACGCTTTGCTCGTCCATCAGCAGGCATTGGAAATCAGCCGAGAGCTAGGCGATCTACAGGCCATGACCAAAGATATTGGCAATATTGGACTTGTTTATCATGCTACGAAAGACTTTGAAAGAGCCATTCGCTATTATAATGAGGCATTATCATTATGCCAACAAACAGGTAATCGACACGATGAGCTAAATCAAGTACTAAATTTAGGGGATGTCTGGCGAGATGGCCATAATAGACCAGCCGCTAAAGAAGTGTACGTGTGGGCGTTAAAAATAGCGGATGAAATTGGTAATGAAGCGTTGACCTTGCGAATCGTTGAACGATTAGTGGATTTACACCGTTCCGATCGGCTCAATGACACCAATGAATGCGAACGCTGGCTGGACAATTTGCTAACTCGTATTGAAAAAGCTCGTGTCGCCGCAAATCGTTTAGCGGGTATTGAAACGATGTTGGAGCGTTGCAAACAAACGGAATTGGGTCATCGCAAAACAGAATGGCTGCCTAAGTTGGAGAGGATGCTTTCCAACTTGAATCAGCAAAAAGATGTTTCTCTCAATCGTTTTGTATACTGCAAACTGCAAAAGGATATTGCCCATGAGTTAGACTGGCAAGAGAGGGAAGCAGAATATCAAAAGGAGTTGAATGAGTGGGAGGAGAATCATCAGATTTGTATTTGGCTTGAGCCGGGTGTGGTTGAGTTGGATGAGAAAGGGTGCCCCATTCTTAATGCGGGAAAAGCTTACAATTTTTTGATAAAAGTTGGCACTAAACCCTTCGAGTATGCCTGGCTTATGGCAAAGCCATTATCACTTAGCCTAAACTATGGAAAGCTGACAGACTCTTTACGCGAAGGTTTCAAAATCAGTGCTGAGCAATCAGTTTCCCCAAACAAAAAAGTGTTGAATAAACCTTCACTACTCTCAAATGGGAACGCAGTTGATGATCAAACTTATACAAGCTCCGAGCAAGATGATCAAGCGGAAACCCAATTGCCCACGCCAGTCTTGCAACAAGCCGCAAAATCTGAAGCCCCAACCCAACCCAAAATTATGGTAGACTACGATCACCAGACCTTTCACTTTGAAATGAGTGGTGAAGAATTAATGTTCACCCAAAGCGAAACAAACCCCTTCTGGAGCGCGAGGTTTAATGACACGCTTATCATTTCCTGCCAACCTGAACGTGCTGGTAAAAAGAGCGCTTTACTAAAAACAGTTTGCAAAAGCAGAGCTTTTGGTGAACAGCAGATTGCGTTTGACTTTCATGTGGTGGCGGGCACCCCGAAAATGAAGGGAAAAGTTTTACTCGTTGATGATGACAGTGCAATCCGGCAATTGCTCAGAATTATCCTCCAAAATTCACAGTATGAAGTTGAAGAAGCAGAGGACGGTTTTGTGGCGATTGAAAAGGTCTATACTTTTCGCCCCCATGTGATTATGTTGGACTTGATGATGCCTAAAATTACCGGTTTTCAAGTTTGCCGCCTGCTAAAAGATGATCCGTACTTTCATTTAGTACCGGTAATTATTTTGACGAGCTTAGATAATAAGGAAGCCCTCCAGCGCAGCCGCCTATCCGGCGCGGATCATTTTGTTATGAAACCAATTAGGTTTGCCGCTTTTTTAGAGTTGATTGGCAAGTGTGTGCAGGATTATGAAAAGTCCAGAAAATTGACGCCGCGAATTCCGGAACAGTTGGAATACCCTTCCAAGACGCGCATTCTCCATCTGTTAAACAGTCATTTGTAACGAGAGAACTTTTCTCACGACTTCTAAACTTGTAGATTCAAATCGGGTTAACCTGCCTGAAGAAAAGTCTGAAAAAGGGCTTGCGTGAAGTCAAGCGCATCGAAGACGGTGAGCTACCCCGCCGGACGCTGGTGCAATCTAAGTAAGAGATAACACAATATGCTATATGACTACTGAATCAATAAAAGCCCTCATCACCCGCGGCGAAGACGCGCCGACACAAATCTTCGGGCTAAAGCGTCTATTTCAATCATCGGGCAAGCTGCACGCCGACGGAAACCGTCTTTGCCCGCCCGGATTGGCGCGATCTGGACATGGAGCAATTCCGCAGTTTTTATCAGCGTAAATATCGAAGTGAGTTGGAAGCCGACGCGGATTTGCCGGCGCTTTTTGAAAATCTGATTTCGAACAATGCGATTTCAGCATGACCATCTTCGAGTCCAATGCATTATTCCTAAATATTCCAAACCCATCATAGACGAGATAGATCGGGTCTTAGCGCGTCATTACGGTTTTACAGACGAGGAACTGGACTTTATCATCAATTACGATATCAAGTATCGCCTGGGCAAAGACAACCTGGTCGATGATGAAACCTAAGCTAACGCCCATGCTCAAGCCCAAGCTGAAAAAGCTACAAAAGTCTTGGAGACTTTTGTAGCTTCCACGCAACTTTCGAATTACTACCGCGATTTCCTGTGTCCCCTGTTCTTCAAAGGCTTTGCCGAAAAGCGCAAAACGCCGGAAACCATCGCCCTGCTTGGCCACGTGCCCTATCTCAACGGCGGTCTGTTCCTCGAACATCAGTTGGAAGCCGCCAATCGTGACCAAATAGCCATCGCCGACACTGCTTTCGAGCGAGTTTCCGACTTTTTTAAGAAATGGGATTGGCATCTTGATGACCGTGCGCCCAAAGAAGAATCTGACCCGAATAAAAAGGAAGTTCTTGGGGAAATCAACCCGGATGTGCTCGGCTACATCTTCGAAAAGTACATCAACCAGAAACAAATGGGCGCCTATTACACCAAGGAAGACATCACCGACTACATCGGCAAAAACACCATCATCCCCTTCCTGTTTGACCGGGCCGCCGAAAAATGCGCCGTGGCCTTTGCCCCCAACGGCTCCGTCTGGCAGTTGCCCCGCCTGGATCCCGACGAATACATCTACGAGGCCGTGAAAAAGGGCGCCGAACTGGCCCTGCCCGCCGCCATCGCCGCCGGCCTGACCGATGTCAACCGCCGCGACAAATGGAACACGCCCACCCCAACCGAATACGCCCTGCCCACCGAAATCTGGCGCGAAACGGTTGCCCGCCGCCAGCGCTATGCCGATGTGCGCGACAAGCTTACCAACGGTCAAGTCACCTCCATCAACGATTTTATCACCTACAACCTCGATATTCGCAAGTTGGCCGAAGACGTAATCCGCGAATGCGAAGGGCCCGAACTGCTGCGCGCCTTTTACCAGGCCATCGAAAAAGTGACCGTGCTCGATCCCACCTGCGGTTCCGGGGCCTTTCTCTTTGCCGCCATGAACATCCTGGAGCCGCTCTACGAGGCCTGCTTAGACAAAATGCAAGAATTTGTGGACGACGAGCGCGAAAAGGAAAAACGCACCGGTCAGGCTTCGCGCCGCTACAAGGATTTTGAGCGGATTTTGGAAAGAGCGGCCGAACATCCCAACCGCCAATACTTCATCTACAAATCCATTGTGGTCAATAACCTGTATGGCGTGGACATTATGGAAGAGGCCGTCGAAATCGCCAAGCTGCGCCTGTTCCTCAAGCTGGTGGCCCAGATCGAGCCGGATGAGCGCAAGCCCAACCTGGGCATCGAGCCCCTGCCCGATATTGACTTTAACATCCGCGCCGGTAATACCCTGGTCGGCTACGCCACCTATGCCCAGGCCGAGCGCGCGGTCGGCGCGACGCTGGATTTTGGCAACGCCATGAGCAAGATTAAAACCAAAGCCGAGGACGTGGCCCGCCTGTTTAAACGCTTCCGCGAGCAGCAGACCGAATTTGGCGGCGAAGTGACCCCGGCGGACAAGCTGGCCCTGCGCCGGCGGCTGAGCGCCTTAGAGGAGGAACTGAACGTTCATTTGGCCTGGGAATACGGCCTAAAAACCTACGGGGATTTGGGCGGGAATACCAGGCTCTTTGCCACGGAAAATATGATCCAGCAAAAGACCCCGGCCTACGCCCAATGGTTGGATAGCCACAAGCCCTTTCATTGGTTTATCGAGTTTTATGTACTAGTCAACGACCTTTAGAACACTTTTTGTCGGTGTCATTCCGGTATGTTTTTAACCGGAATCTTCTTTCAGGCAAACAAGATGCCGGATAGAAACATTCCGGCATGACAAGTGTGTGAAATGTTGTTGACTAGTACAGTTTATCGAGTTTTATGAGATCATGGAACAGGGCGGCTTTGATGTAATTATTGGCAATCCGCCGTATGTAAATTTCAAAAAGATTGATTACAATTTCAGAAGTGATAATTATAGCTGCATTGCTTGTAAAGACTTGTTTGCAATCACTGTGGAAAGAGCTTTTCAACTTATTAGAGAAAGCGGGCGATGTGGGGTTATCATACCTTTAAGCGGTTTATCAACAGATTCAATGATTGACCTCAAAAATTTTATTTTTTCTAAATCATTAATAAGCTGGAATAGTTATTACTCAGCCTCGGACCAACCAGCATCTTTGTTTACCGGCGTTAGACATAGGCTATTGATCACAATAAATCAAGTCGGTGTCAGTGAAAAGAAGTTTAGGTTTAGCACAAACTTTCTTAAATGGTTTTCCGATGAAAGAACTGCTTTATTCGAAAAGTTTTTGATATATGGTTAACATGGATAAACAAGATAAGCCGGATTTCTTTTTCTTTTTAATCTTGTCCATCCTGCTAATCCATGTAACTATTTAATTTAGTTGACAATGTTAACATGGATAAACAAGATAAGCCGGATTTCTTTTTATTTTTAATCTTGTCCATCCTGCTAATCCATGTAACTATTTAATTTAGTTGCTCTTAATGACGATCTTGCGTGGCTTGTCTTCCTCGGCGCGCGGGGTCGTTATCCGTAAGATGCCGCTGCGAAATTCGGCATCCACCCGGTCACCGGCGACCTTAAACGGCAGTTGCAGGGTGCGGCTGAATTTGCCGGTACGGCGTTCCTGCCGATGGAAGACTTCGCCTTCTTGTAAGGTTTCGCTTTTTCGCTCGCCTTTGAGCGTCAGCGTGTCATTCACAACCGAGATATCAATATCTTCGGCCCCAAAGTCGGGCAACTCGGTCGTGATAATTGCGCTATTTTCGTGCGTCCAGACATTCAGGGCCGGAAAGCGCGACGGGCCGGCCGGGCGAATGTTGTTGAACAGGCGATTGACATCACGGTGCAGCCGTTCAAAGTCACGCACGGTATTCAGGGTTTCAAACAGGTTTCGGGTTAACATAAGCATTACCTCCTATTTAGAGATTTGGGTTGTATTGGAAAGCGGTGTTTTTCACGTTTGCCGCGGTTACTTACCGCGTCGATTGCTATTATAGCAAAGGGCGTGCCAAAGTTGCAACTCATTTATTTATAACAAGTTACGATTTTTTGGCCAAATATTTTTTTCGCGATTTGTCAAAATGACAGATCGTGCGCCAAAACGACTGAAATTTTTTTTGGCAATGTGGCGTATCCGTTGTCAATTTGGCAATCAGCATAAATTTTCGGGAATACGCCGCTATTTTGTTGATTGCGCTGCTGAAAGCATTTATTCTGTGTAGGGTCATCGAATCGAAAGGAAGTTCCCATGCCCTTGAGTTGGAATGAAATCAAGCAGCGCGCCATCACTTTTCAGCACGAATGGCAAGACGAAAGCCGGGAGGAAGCCGAGGCCAAATCCTTTTGGGACGGCTTTTTCCATATATTTGGCATCAGCCGGCGCAAAGTGGCCGTGTTTGAAAGACACGTGCGAAAGATTGACAACCGGCATGGTTTCATGGATTTATTCTGGAAGGGCGTGTTGCTGGTCGAGCACAAATCGCGCGGCCAGGATTTGGATAAAGCTTTCGATCAGGCGGTGGACTATCTGCCGGGTTTGTTCGACGAGGCCGAAATGCCGCGCTACATCCTTGTGTCGGACTTTGCCCGCTTCCGGTTGTATGATTTGGACGATGATTCTCAGGTTGAATTTCCGCTGGCGCAGTTGACCGAGAATATTAACCATTTCGGTTTTATTGCCGGCTACATCAAGAAGGAATTCAAGCCCGAAGACCCGGTCAACATCAAAGCGGCGGAGTTGATGGGCGAACTGCACGATCAATTAGCGGCAAACGATTATGTGGGTCACGATCTGGAGCGGCTGTTGGTGCGGATTCTCTTTTGCCTGTTTGCCGACGATTCCGGCATTTTTGACGAGCGTGGTATCTTCGGCGAATATATTGAAGGGAAGACCAAAGAAGACGGTTCCGATGCCGGTTATCATCTGGCCATGATCTTTCAGGTGATGAACACCCCGCCGGAAAAGCGCCAGAAGAGTCTTGATGAAGATTTGCGACGGTTGGCGTACATCAACGGCGACTTGTTTGCCGAGGCTTTGCCGCTGGCTTCTTTTGACAGCCGGATGCGTCGAACGTTGTTGAAGTGCTGCTATTTTGACTGGAGCCGCATTTCCCCTGCGGTTTTTGGTTCACTGTTTCAATCTATCATGGACCCGGAGCGCCGCCGCAACCTTGGCGCTCACTATACGCGCGAGCAAAATATTCTCAAGCTGATCAAGCCGCTTTTTCTGGATGATCTCCGGCGTGAGTTTGAGAAGGTCAAACATTCACAACGCGAGTTAAAAGGATTTCATCAGAAATTGGCCCGGCTGAAGTTTCTCGATCCGGCTTGCGGCTGCGGTAATTTCTTGATTGTGGCCTATCGCGAGTTACGGCTGCTGGAACTGGAGATCATCAAAGTTTTGCAGCAAGGCCAGCAATCCTTGGCAATCTCTGAATTGGCTTGCATCAATATAGATCAGTTTTATGGTATTGAAATCGAGGAATTTCCGGTGCGGGTGGCCGAAGTGGCGTTGTGGTTGATGGATCATCAAATGAACATGCGTCTGTCGGTTGAGTTTGGCCAATACTTTGCGCGTGTGCCCTTGACGACATCCGCCCACATCGTTCATGCCAACGCTATTCCGCTGGATTGGGCGAGCGTTGCGCCCAAAAACGAGTTAAGCTATATTTTGGGCAACCCGCCGTTTGTGGGGAAGCAATTCCGCACCGCCGCGCAAAACACGGATATGGAACGTGTTTTTGCCGACGTAAAAGGCGCGGGTGTGCTGGATTACGTGGCGGCTTGGTATATCAAAGCGGCGCAGTATATTCAAGGCACGCAGATTAAAGCGGCGTTTGTGTCTACCAATTCCATTACTCAGGGTGAGCAGGTGGGTATTTTGTGGCAGGAACTTTTTACCCGCTACAAGCTCAAAATTCACCTTGCTCACGGTACGTTTAAATGGAGCAGCGAGGCGAAGGACGCGGCGGCGGTCTATTGCGTCATTATTGGTTTTGCCAATTATGATGCGGCGGAAAAGCTTTTGTATGAATACGAAACGGTCGTATCGGAACCACACGCGCTCCCGGTCAACAATATTAACCCGTATTTGGTGGATGCGGGCGATGTCGTTATTTCCAAACGAACGACGCCGATATGCGCCGTGCCGCCCATTGTGTTTGGCAGCATGCCGAACGATGGGGGCGGCCTGTTGTTATCCGAAGACGAACGGCTGGAGTTGCTGGAAAAGGAACCGGGCGCAGAGAAGTTCATCCGGCGATTTGTCGGCAGCGAAGAGTTTATCAATAATATTCCGCGCTGGTGTTTGTGGCTGGCCGAGGCCGCGCCGACCGATTTAATGACGTTGCCGGAGGTTCAAAAACGGGTCGAGCGTGTGAAAAAGCATCGTTCCCAAAGTCAACGGAAGACAACGCAAAGTTTGGCAAGTAGGCCGACGCTTTTTGGCGAAATCCGACAGCCGGATTCGGATTATGTCATTGTTCCGCGCGTTTCATCGGAAAATCGGAAATATATTCCTTTTGGCTTTCTGGAAAAGACGGTAATTGCCGGCGATGCCGCCCTGGTTATTCCCAATGCCACACGGTATCATTTTGGCATCCTGACATCGGCGATGCACATGGCCTGGGTTAAGCGTACCTGTGGTCGTCTTAAAAGCGACTACAGATACTCAGCGGGTATTGTTTACAACAACTTTCCCTGGCCGGATGCGCCGGATAAAAAGCGCGTCGCCGCAGTTGAGAAAGCAGCCCAAGACGTGCTGGACGTTCGCGCCAAATATCCGGACAACTCGCTGGCCGATCTATATCATCCGCTGCTGATGCTCCCCGGTTTAGTCAAAGCCCATCAAGCGTTGGATCGGGCCGTGGATCGTTGCTATCGTAAACAGCCTTTTGCCGATGAGCGAAACCGCCTGGAATTTTTATTCGATCTTTACAATCAATATACCGCGCCTTTGGCCATTACGCCAAAGAAGCGTCGCGAGAAGCGCCCCAAAAAACGAGATCCATTATGCCCTTAAGTTGGAATGAAATCAAGCAGCGCGCCATCACTTTTCAGCACGAATGGCAAGACGAAAGCCGGGAGGAAGCCGAGGCCAAATCCTTTTGGGACGGCTTTTTCCATATATTTGGCATCAGCCGGCGCAAAGTGGCCGTGTTTGAAAGACACGTGCGAAAGATTGACAACCGGCATGGTTTCATGGATTTATTCTGGAAGGGCGTGTTGCTGGTCGAGCACAAATCGCGCGGCCAGGATTTGGATAAAGCTTTCGATCAGGCGGTGGACTATCTGCCGGGTTTGTTCGACGAGGCCGAAATGCCGCGCTACATCCTTGTGTCGGACTTTGCCCGCTTCCGGTTGTATGATTTGGACGATGATTCTCAGGTTGAATTTCCGCTGGCGCAGTTGACCGAGAATATTAACCATTTCGGTTTTATTGCCGGCTACATCAAGAAGGAATTCAAGCCCGAAGACCCGGTCAACATCAAAGCGGCGGAGTTGATGGGCGAACTGCACGATCAATTAGCGGCAAACGATTATGTGGGTCACGATCTGGAGCGGCTGTTGGTGCGGATTCTCTTTTGCCTGTTTGCCGACGATTCCGGCATTTTTGACGAGCGTGGTATCTTCGGCGAATATATTGAAGGGAAGACCAAAGAAGACGGTTCCGATGCCGGTTATCATCTGGCCATGATCTTTCAGGTGATGAACACCCCGCCGGAAAAGCGCCAGAAGAGTCTTGATGAAGATTTGCGACGGTTGGCGTACATCAACGGCGACTTGTTTGCCGAGGCTTTGCCGCTGGCTTCTTTTGACAGCCGGATGCGTCGAACGTTGTTGAAGTGCTGCTATTTTGACTGGAGCCGCATTTCCCCTGCGGTTTTTGGTTCACTGTTTCAATCTATCATGGACCCGGAGCGCCGCCGCAACCTTGGCGCTCACTATACGCGCGAGCAAAATATTCTCAAGCTGATCAAGCCGCTTTTTCTGGATGATCTCCGGCGTGAGTTTGAGAAGGTCAAACATTCACAACGCGAGTTAAAAGGATTTCATCAGAAATTGGCCCGGCTGAAGTTTCTCGATCCGGCTTGCGGCTGCGGTAATTTCTTGATTGTGGCCTATCGCGAGTTACGGCTGCTGGAACTGGAGATCATCAAAGTTTTGCAGCAAGGCCAGCAATCCTTGGCAATCTCTGAATTGGCTTGCATCAATATAGATCAGTTTTATGGTATTGAAATCGAGGAATTTCCGGTGCGGGTGGCCGAAGTGGCGTTGTGGTTGATGGATCATCAAATGAACATGCGTCTGTCGGTTGAGTTTGGCCAATACTTTGCGCGTGTGCCCTTGACGACATCCGCCCACATCGTTCATGCCAACGCTATTCCGCTGGATTGGGCGAGCGTTGCGCCCAAAAACGAGTTAAGCTATATTTTGGGCAACCCGCCGTTTGTGGGGAAGCAATTCCGCACCGCCGCGCAAAACACGGATATGGAACGTGTTTTTGCCGACGTAAAAGGCGCGGGTGTGCTGGATTACGTGGCGGCTTGGTATATCAAAGCGGCGCAGTATATTCAAGGCACGCAGATTAAAGCGGCGTTTGTGTCTACCAATTCCATTACTCAGGGTGAGCAGGTGGGTATTTTGTGGCAGGAACTTTTTACCCGCTACAAGCTCAAAATTCACCTTGCTCACGGTACGTTTAAATGGAGCAGCGAGGCGAAGGACGCGGCGGCGGTCTATTGCGTCATTATTGGTTTTGCCAATTATGATGCGGCGGAAAAGCTTTTGTATGAATACGAAACGGTCGTATCGGAACCACACGCGCTCCCGGTCAACAATATTAACCCGTATTTGGTGGATGCGGGCGATGTCGTTATTTCCAAACGAACGACGCCGATATGCGCCGTGCCGCCCATTGTGTTTGGCAGCATGCCGAACGATGGGGGCGGCCTGTTGTTATCCGAAGACGAACGGCTGGAGTTGCTGGAAAAGGAACCGGGCGCAGAGAAGTTCATCCGGCGATTTGTCGGCAGCGAAGAGTTTATCAATAATATTCCGCGCTGGTGTTTGTGGCTGGCCGAGGCCGCGCCGACCGATTTAATGACGTTGCCGGAGGTTCAAAAACGGGTCGAGCGTGTGAAAAAGCATCGTTCCCAAAGTCAACGGAAGACAACGCAAAGTTTGGCAAGTAGGCCGACGCTTTTTGGCGAAATCCGACAGCCGGATTCGGATTATGTCATTGTTCCGCGCGTTTCATCGGAAAATCGGAAATATATTCCTTTTGGCTTTCTGGAAAAGACGGTAATTGCCGGCGATGCCGCCCTGGTTATTCCCAATGCCACACGGTATCATTTTGGCATCCTGACATCGGCGATGCACATGGCCTGGGTTAAGCGTACCTGTGGTCGTCTTAAAAGCGACTACAGATACTCAGCGGGTATTGTTTACAACAACTTTCCCTGGCCGGATGCGCCGGATAAAAAGCGCGTCGCCGCAGTTGAGAAAGCAGCCCAAGACGTGCTGGACGTTCGCGCCAAATATCCGGACAACTCGCTGGCCGATCTATATCATCCGCTGCTGATGCTCCCCGGTTTAGTCAAAGCCCATCAAGCGTTGGATCGGGCCGTGGATCGTTGCTATCGTAAACAGCCTTTTGCCGATGAGCGAAACCGCCTGGAATTTTTATTCGATCTTTACAATCAATATACCGCGCCTTTGGCCATTACGCCAATGAAGCGTCGTGAGAAGCGCCCAAGAAAACGAGATCCGTTATGCCCTTGAGTTGGAATGAAATTAAGCAGCGCGCCATTACTTTTCAGCATGAATGGCAAGACGAAAGCCGGGAAGAAGCCGAGGCCAAATCCTTTTGGGACGGCTTTTTCAATATATTCGGCATTTCGCGCCATCGCGTGGCCAATTTTGAGAGGCAGGTCCAAAAATCCGACGGGCGGGCGGGTTATATTGACTTGTTCTGGAAAGGGATGCTGCTGGTTGAGCACAAATCGCGCGGAGCCGATTTGAGGGCCGCGTTTACGCAGGCGCTTGACTATTGTTACAACTTGACCGAAGCGGAATTGCCCCGCTATATCCTGGTCTCTGATTTTGCCCGGCTGCGGCTGCACGATATGGATGAGCGAACCGAGCTCGAGTTTCCGCTGGAGAAGCTTATTGATAACATCCAGCACTTTGGTTTTATGGCCGGTTACGTTAAAAAGGAGATCAGGCCCGACGACCCGGCGAACATCGAGGCAGCGGAATTAATGGGTGAATTGCACGATCAATTGGCCAAGACCGGCTACGCCGGCCACGATCTGGAGCGCTTTCTGGTGCGGCTGCTGTTTTGCCTGTTTGCCGACGATTCCGGCATCTTTGACGAGCGCGGCCTTTTCAGTGATTATATAGAGAATCGAACCAAAACGGACGGTTCGGATATCGGCTATCATTTGGCGATGATTTTTCAAGTTCTAAATACCCCGCCGGAAAAGCGCCAGACAACACTTGATGAAGACTTGATGAGGCTCACCTACGTCAATGGCGATTTGTTTGCCGAACCATTGCAACGGGTTTCGTTTGACAGCCGGATGCGCCAAATCTTGCTGAAGTGTTGTTATTTTGACTGGAGCCGCATATCTCCGGCGATTTTTGGCTCCTTATTCCAATCGGTCATGGATCCGGAACGCCGGCGGCGAGTGGGCGCGCATTACACGAGTGAAAAAAACATCCTTAAAGTCATCAATGCCCTTTTTTTGGATGATCTGCGCCGTGAATTCGTCACGCTCCACACCAGGCGGGAGCTCAATATTTTTCATAACAAAATTACAAATCTTAAAATTCTGGATCCGGCCTGCGGCTGCGGCAACTTTTTGGTCATTGCTTACCGCGAACTGCGCTTGCTGGAAATCGAAATTCTCAAGAAGTTGTACGAAAACGGCCAACAATCGCTTGACATTCATTTGGAAGTGAAAGTGAATGTGGATGCCTTTTATGGCATTGAAATCGAAGAATTTCCGGTGCGGGTGGCCGAGGTGGCGTTGTGGTTGATGGATCACCAAATGAATTTACGGGTGTCTCTGGAGTTTGGTCAATATTACGCTCGGCTGCCGCTGACGCATTCTGCCAAAATTGTTCATGACAACGCGATGGGTCTGGATTGGAACACCCTGATTTCCAAAGAGCAACTGAATTACATTTTGGGTAATCCACCGTTTATTGGTTCAAAATTTATGGATGGGCGACAACGGGCCGAAATGCGTAGCGTTTTTGGTAATGTTGAGAATATCGGGACTCTGGATTATGTGACCGGTTGGTATGTTCGGGCGGCCCAATATATCCAAAATACGAGCATCAAAGTTGCCTTTGTATCCACTAATTCCATTTCACAAGGGGAGCAGGTCGGCATTTTGTGGAATGAATTGTTGAATCATTATCACATCAAGATTCATTTTGCCCACCGCACTTTTAAATGGAGCAATGAAGGTCGGGGTTTGGCCGCTGTATATTGTGTCATTATTGGGTTTGCGACTTTTGATGCAACCAATAAATTTTTATATGAATATGAAACGGTGACCTCCGAACCACACGAAGTGACAGTTCATAATATTAACCCATATCTGGTAGATGCTGCCGACATCTTGATTACCCGGCGGCAAAAACCATTATGTAATGTGCCCCAAATCGGTATCGGCAACAAACCGATTGATGATGGTAACTATTTGTTTACGACGGATGAAAAAGATGCTTTCCTAAAGCTTGAGCCACGAGCCGCCAAATGGATGCGGCGCTGGTTGGGCGCTGATGAGTTTATCAATGGCTACGAACGTTGGTGCTTGTGGTTGGGCGATTGTCCGGCAGAAGAATTGCGAAAAATGCCGGAGGCGGAAAAGCGTGTTCAGGCTGTCCGCAAATTCCGGTCAAAGAGCACATCGGCGTCTACGCGGGAATTGGCTGAGTTTCCTACTCGTTTTCATGTGGAAAATATGCCCACAAGTACGTATCTGGTGATTCCGGAGGTTACTTCTGAACGACGCAATTATATTCCAATCGGCTTTTTAACACCAGACACCTTTTGCAGCAATTTAATCAAAATTTTACCTGATGCCACGTTGTATCATTTTGGGGTGATGACCTCAAAAATGCACATGACCTGGGTGAGTTACGTTTGCGGGCGATTGGAAAGTCGCTACCGCTATTCCAAAGATATTGTCTACAACAACTTCCCCTGGCCCGAAAGCCCAACCGATAAACAAATGCGGGTTGTGACGGAAAAGGCCCAAACCGTATTAGACACGCGAGCCAAGTATTCGAAGGCGACATTAGCCGATTTGTATGATCCCCTGGCCACGCCGCTGGATTTGATCAAAGCCCATCAAGCTCTGGATCGGGCCGTGGATCGTTGCTATCGCAAGCAACCTTTTACCAACGATATGAATCGCCTGGAATTTTTATTCGATCTTTACAATCAATATACGGCGCCGCTGGCCATCACGCCAAAGAAACCGCGCCGGAAAAGTAGCGCGCTTTTCACAAGGAGATAAACCCATGACAGCCTCGTTGACCATAAGCCGCACGCTTTCCCTGTTGGATATCGCCGAAAGCGACAACGCCGTCTTCATTCATTTGGACAAGACCTTGTTGAATGAGAAAAAGATCAAAGCCGCCCTGAAGCTGCTACGCGAGTTTCAAGCCAGGCATCATACGCCGGACGCCGAGGAAAACACCCTGCCGCCGATTGACCTGACCGGTATTCCGGCCATGAGCGACGAAGAACAGGCCGAAGTGGAGGCCATGCTGGATTCGTTGACGGATGAGGATAAGGAAGTGGCTTTTGTGCGCAGGGTACGCCTATGATGCCGTCGCAGTTTGACATTATCTACAGCAAAAAAGCACAGAAATTTTTGCGCAAAAATTCCGCAACGGTGACTGAGGATGATGTGGATGTTTACATCCGCAAAGCAATTAAGCGCTTAACCGGCGACCCCACCGTGTCCATTGATCTGGTGTATATGAAGGGCAAGTCCAAAGGCAAATTTCGGATTCGTACGGGCAATTTGCGAATTGTCTTTACGCTGAAGCGCGATCGGATTTACGTGGCGACGGTGGAAGATATTGGCTTTCGCGGCGATATTTACAGGCTGCGCGAGGCCGAAACCGAATACACGGTTGTGACAAAGAAGAGCCGCGCCGGAAAAAACAGCCCACTTTCCAGTATAGTCGAATCATGATAGACTTTACCAATTGCGATCTGAATACGATTTGGGCCAATTTGATTGTGGAGGAGCTAATCCGCAATGAAGTGGTTTACTTTTGTATCTCGCCGGGTTCGCGTTCGACGCCTTTGACCGTTGCGGTGGCGCGCCATCCGCAAGCCCGTAAAATCGTGCATTTCGACGAGCGCGGCGCCGCTTTTCATGCTCTGGGTTATGCGCGGGCAACGGGCCGGCCCGCGGTTTTAATCTGCACGTCCGGCACTGCGGCGGCCAATTATTTTCCGGCAGTTATCGAAGCCGCCGTCGATTTTATTCCCATGCTGATTTTATCCGCAGACCGGCCGCCGGAGCTGCAAGATTCCGGGGCAAATCAGACAATTCGCCAATTCCATTTATATGGTGATTATGTGCGCTGGCAGCACAATCTGCCCCCGCCGGATGAGAATATTAAGCCGGCGATGCTTCTAACAGTGATTGATCAGGCTGTTTATCAGGCGACACGCCAACCGGCCGGGCCGGCGCATGTGAACTGTATGTTTCGCGAGCCTTTGGCGCCGACCGGGAACGGGAGCGAGCGTCCCGATTACGGGAATGACCTAGAGCATTGGTTGAAAAGTCGTCAGCCGAAGACGATCTACCCGCAGACAATTCCTCAGCCGAATGCCAAAGACCTGACGCGCATCGCCGCTATTCTGAACAAGCCGCGGCCATGTTTGGTGATTGTAGGAAAATTGGATGTATGGACGGAGCGTAAGCCGGTTTTAGACCTGGCGCGCGCTCTGGATGCGCCACTCTGGCCCGACATCACGTCCGGCTTACGCCTGGGCCTGTTCGATGAGAGCGCTATTATTCCATATTACGATCAGTTGTTGCTGGAAGACCCTTTTATATCAGTAGATTCTCCCGGTGTCGTGCTGTATATTGGCGGTCAGGTCGTCTCCAAACGTTTGTTGCAATTTCTGGAGAAAGGCCGCTATGACCAACTGATTCGGGTTAAGCCTTATCCGGATCGGCATGATTCCAGCGGCCGGGTGACGCTGGCGATTGAGTCCGATATTGGGGCCTTTTGCGGCAGCCTTTCGGTCCATATTCAGCGTGCCAAAATTTTTGGCTGGAACAGTTATTTCCGGAATTTATCTGACGCCATTGATCAAAATATTACGGCTTTTTTAAATCGCACTGAAAGTCTTACGGAAATTGCGGTGGCGCGCATTGTATCGGCGAATATACCGGCAGGTGATGGGCTTTTTCTGGCTAGCAGTATGCCGGTGCGGGATATGGATATGTTTGGGACGGCGGCAGGGGCGGTCGTTCCGGTCGGCGCTAATCGCGGGGCCAGCGGGATTGACGGCACTATTGCCGCCGCGGCCGGTTTTGCGGTCGGCTTAGACAAACCGGTAACGCTGATTATTGGCGATCTGGCTTTTTTGCATGATCTGAATTCGCTTAGTTTGCTGAAAAATCTGCCGCAACGGGTTATTATTGTTGTGATTAATAACAATGGCGGCGGTATTTTTCACTTTTTGCCGATTGTCCGACATACGGATGTCTTTGAGACGTATTTTGGCGCGCCGCACGGATTAGGTTTTGGTGATGCGGCGCGTTTGTTTAATCTGGAATATGCGCAACCGCTGACCCAAGCTGACTTTGAATCGGCCTATCGCGAAGCCCTGCTTTGCTCATCATCGACGTTGATCGAAATAAAAACGGATCGCGCGGAAAATTTGCAAACGCATCAACGCTTGCAGGACACGCTTAAAAATAGGCTCCAGTCTGCGACAGTGCGCCATTCGACGCTGTCGGTGACAAAACGCTAATGCCTGCCTGGAATCAAATCATTTACGAGCGTTGCGCGCCTGTTTTCTATATTATATTACCGCCCCGTACTGCCTAATCCAAACCCCTCACCTTTGAAGCCAAACGATGAAGAATCTGATTCCGCATCTTATCGTTGATAATTTTGAGCGCCGCCAATTTTACGGACGCTTTCCCGCTGTCGGCTTGTTCATTGACCTGTCCGGCTTTACAGCTATGACCGAAACGCTGATGCAGCACGGCAAGGATGGCGCGGAGGTTTTGTCCGGAACTTTGATGCGCGTTTTCGAGCCGCTGGTGAATGCCGTTCATGCGCATGGCGGGCTGATTGCCGGTTTTGCCGGCGACGCTTTTACCGCCTTGTTTCCTCTGGAAAATTCCCAATTGGCAATTGATAACGCCCTGGCTGCCGCCCGAACCATCCAACAACATGTCGCCCAAAACGCGATCCAAAGCACCTCGTTGGGCGACTTCACCTTTGCCGTCAAATTGGGCCTGGCTGATGGTGAAGCCGAGTGGAGCATTTTGCGCTCGCACGAAGAACCTTATCAGCACAGCTATTATTTCAAAGGCTCGGCAGTGGATCAATGCGCCTACGCCGAACATCATGCCGGCAAAGGCGATTTAATCATCACGACGTCGTTGTACGCGCAGCTCGGCGACCGGGTTACTGCGGAGGCCGTCGCCGATTATTGGCGCGTGACCGACGCAACGCCGGAATTGCCCGCCGTGCCCGCCCCCACCGTGGCCGAACTCGAACCAACGGCCTTGAAACCCTTTCTGCCGGATGAGGTCATTTTTCAGCAGGCGCGGGGTGAGTTTCGTCAGGTTGTGTCTGTCTTCATAAGTGTATCTGGTTTGGACAACGCCGCCGCCATCGACGATTTTATACAGCACGTGTTTCGCTTGCAGCGCCGATACGGCGGCTTTTTGACCCATTTGGATTTTGGCGACAAGGGCTGCAATCTGCTGCTCTTTTGGGGCGCGCCCGTGGGTTTTGAAAACGACGCCGAACGAGCGTTGAACTTTGTCCTCGACTTGCGTCAGCAATTCCCCGCTAAAAAGGGCGGTGTCGCTATCCGCGCCGGCGTGACCCAGCGGGTCATGTATGCGGGCTATGCCGGCGGCTCGCAGCGCGGCGAATATACCTGCTACGGACGCGGCGTCAATCTGGCCGCCCGACAGATGATGCAAGCCGAATGGGGCGAGATTTGGCTGGGTGAGCGGATGGCCGTCGCCGCCCAGGATGCCTTTGAAACCGAAGAACTTGGCCGGCGGCAATTTAAAGGCTTTGCCGAACCTCAGCCGATTTACCGGCTCAAAGGCCGTCGCAGCGCCGGACGCACGATTTCGTATGAAGGCCAAATGGTCGGTCGCGACGCAGAACTGGCGCGATTGCAGGAATTTGCCGCGCCCGTTTTTGGTCTAACCCCCGGTTTTGCCGGGCTGATGTACGTTTACGGCGAGGCCGGCATGGGCAAAAGCCGCCTGATCTATGAATTTCGGCAGCAATTGCGGCAGCGACACGATATCGAATGGTTGCTGTGCCCGTGCGATGAGATTCTGCGTCAATCGCTCAACCCCTTCAAGTACTGTCTGAAAAACTTGTTTCATCAATCACCCGACCACGACGAAGCCCGGAACAAGATTGATTTTGAGCGGCAGTTCGATCAATTGGCTGCCCGCTTAAAAGAAATGACATTTCTTGGAGAAATGTCATTTCTACGCGACGAAGTTTTAAACGAGCTGCTGCGCACCCGCTCCATTCTGGCCGGTATGATGGATTTGCGCTATCCCGGCTCGCTCTACGAGGCGTTGGATCCCAAACTGCGCTTTGAAAATACGCTCTTTGCCTTCAAAAATTTGATCAAGGCCCTTAGCTTGCTCAAGCCGGTTATTCTTTCCATAGAAGACATCCATTGGGTTGACAGCGATTCCCGTGAGTTGGTGCGTGTGCTGACCCGCGGCTTGAATAGAACGGATGTCCCCGGCGCTTCAGGAGTATCAACCTTTGATGAGGCCTCGACACCTCAAGCGCCGGGGACATTTCTTAACGGCTTCCCCATCGCCGTTCTCTGCGCCAGCCGCTATCTGGATGATGACAGCAAGCCCGTGTTTGAACCGGACGAGAACATGCCGCAGCAGGAAATCGATCTTAATATCCTGTCGCCGGACGGGATACGCGGCATTGCCGAGCAAGTGGTCAAAAGTTCGGTCGCCGATGACGTGGTCAAGTTCCTGACCGAGAAAACCCAGGGCAATCCCTTCTTTGTCGAACAACTAACCCTCAATTTGAAGGAACAGGGCTTCCTGATAGCGCAAAACGGGCATTTCGCGTTACAGACCGACAACTTAGCCGAAATCCCGGCCAACGTCACTGCGGTGCTGATTGCCCGGCTGGACCGGCTGCCGCTGGCGGTCAAGCAGGTGGTGCAGACGGCTTCCGTATTGGGTCGCGAGTTTGAGATTCCCATTTTGGAACACATGATTCAAGAGGATGCGACGCTGGCGGATTCGCTGCGGTCGGCGGCTCATGCGGCGGTGTGGTCGGCGCAGAGCAATCTCAACTACATCTTCAAACATGCCCTGATGCGCGACGCTGCCTACGAGATGCAATTCCGCTCTCGGCTGCGCGAGCTGCATCAGCGGGCCGGGCAAGCCTTTGAAGCCGTGCATCGACAAGACCCCGCGCCGTACTACGCCGATCTGGCCTATCATTTTGAAAAGGCCGAAATCATGGACAAGGCCGAGTCTTTTTTGGTCAAGGCCGGCAATGTGACCAAAGAGAAGTATCAGAACGCGTCGGCCATCGGTTTTTACGAGCGGGCTTTGGGCTATCTGCGTGGCAATTACGCCAATTGGCCGTTGTTGGCCGAAGCGCTGAAGAACAAGGGCAGCGTGCATGAGTTGATCGGCCAATACGATCCGGCCACGGCCTGTTACGAGGAATTGTTGAAGCGGGCGGAGGAAATGGGGGATTTGAAGGAGCAGGGGAATGGGCTGGAAGGATTGGCAACTTTAAATTCTAAATTAGGAAAAAATGATTTGGCGCACCAATTTTCCTCGAGAAATCTTATTTTACAAAAGGAATTGGGTAGTTTAGAAGGGGAGGCAACCGCTTTGAATTCTCTTGGGATTCTAAGCATGGTGCTTGGTAAGTCAGCGCAAGCTAGAGATTACTTTGATTCGGCATTAAGTATTCGTTTTCAAATGAACGATTTGAAC
>CAYOLL010000095.1:0-23404 GCA_964404765.1 uncultured Gemmatimonadota bacterium
AATCTCTAATCCACTTTTGCGATGACTTTCAACATACAAGTTCGCAAAGTCTTACACAAAGTCACGCAAAGGAAAACTCTGCAAAACGCTGTGATAAACGCTGCGGTTAAAAATTGCGCTATAAAATTACCCGCCAACAATTGCGTTGTGTGCGAGAATGTTGTAGCTCAGATTAGCAATCTGAGCATACTTGGAGAAAGCACAGAATGCTATTCTGTGCTACAATTGCGGTTTGCCGCGTTATGAATTGTTTATTTTTGACTGAGTTTTTCCACGCCGTCCCAACCCTCGGGAGCGCCGTTGACCATGAAATGGGCAGACTGCTTCAGATACAAGCCCGCCGCTTTATCCTCTTTGTTATCTTTCAGCACATTTTTAAAACAGACAGCCGCTTCGGCAAAATCCTTTTGAAAATAGAGTTGCAAACCTTCTTCAAATATGGCTTTGGTGACCAGCTTTTGGGTGACAATTTCCGGCAAATCGCCGTCAAAAACCTCGTAAATGGAGAGGGCGTCCTGCTTGCCCTTGACCTGAACTTTGCCCAGAAAGCGGATGTGATGCGGGGCAGCCGCGTCTAATCCGGCGCGGGTCGCTTCGCTGATCACAATGGGCGCGCCGTATATTTTGGTCAAGCCTTCCATGCGCGAGGCCGTATTGGTCGTGTCGGAAATAACCCCGGCATCCATCCGCTCGCCGTCGCCGATGACGCCCAGACGCAGCAGGCCCGTATGCAGACCGACCCCGATCTGAATCGGAACCCGTTTCTTACTCCGACGATGCTGATTGTATTCGGCGACCTGCCGGTGCATTTTGATAGCGGCGGTAATCGCGTCCTCGGCCTGGTCGGGGAAGAGCGCCATGATCCCATCACCCAGATAGTGACTGATAAAGCCATTATTTTGGCCGACGATCGGTCCGGTGCGGCTGAGATAGCCGTTGATAAAGTTGAAGTTGTCTTCCGGCGACATGGATTCCGACAACGTGGTAAAGCCGCGAATATCAGAGAACATCACCGTGACCCTGGCCTGGACCTGATCGCCCAGCTTGACATCCACAGTTCTTCCGGCAGCGCGGCAAAAAAATCCGGCAACAGACGAAAGTCATGCCGCAAGAACCTGCCAATATTTTCCCCCGACGAGCGGATGGCCCCCAGCGGCGTGTTGATCTCGTGAGCCACGCCGGCGACGAGCTGGCCGAGCGCGGCCATCTTTTCCGCTTCGACAAGCTGCTTTTGGGTGGTTTTGAGGTCGTTGAAGGCTTTTTCCAAGCGGGCGTGCTGTTCTTTTAAGGTGCCGTTTGAGGTTGAGAGTTCGGCCCTTTGCGCTTCGATTTCGATCGTGCGCTCGATGACTTTTTCCTCTAAGGTTAGATTCGCTTCGACCAATAGGACTTGCGCGTGCCTGATTTTTTCGACGGAAGACTTGACTGAAATCCGCATATTATCAAACGCGATGGCTAATTGACCGATTTCGCCGATCTGCGTGGTATCAATCGGCTCGTCTAAATTGCCCTTGGCAATGGTAGTAGCCGATTTTTCTAAGGATCGTAATGGATCAAAAATATATTGATCCGAAATAAACAAGATGCTAAATATTCCGATTAAGATGAATAAACTCGAAGTCAATACAGAGGTTAAGATCATGAGGTTCGTCTGTTTTACAATCTCTTGTCGCGAATTATTAATCTCCTGCTGATAGGCGTCAAGGCTAAAACCCAACCGCAAAACGCCCCACGGCACCGTGCTAACCCGGATCGGATTAATGACTTCGAGGTAATACGATTCACCGCGATGGAATTCGTTGATTTGGGCGCTGTCTTGCCGGGCGGCAAATATATCTTCGGGCTGATTTAAAACTTCTTGCTGAAGCTGAGGCGATTCGGTGTGGATATAGCCCACCCGCGCATGATCCATTAAAATCGAGTAGGTGAGTTCGGGATCGCGCGTAACGGCTTTATTCAAGGCATCGGCGATATTGGAAAGATTGAAGGCCGCAATGTCATTTTCTGCCTGTCGAGCGAGATATTCGGAGAGCGTCCAACCGCGATCAATCAGGTTTTTCTTCATTAATTCGGTGCGACGGTGGAGTTCGTTCTCCATAATCCGCTTTTGCGTGGAAATTTGGATAAAGGTCAAAATCAAGAGCAGCCCAATGATCAGACCTGTCATCATCGACAGCAATTTCCAGCGAATACTTCTATTTCTAAAAAGGTTAAGAGCCATCTACACGCCATCTTTCTTATCGAATAATTTGATTAACCGAATCCAGAGCGTCCAAATTAAGGTTCAGCTTATATTTTTCGACATTTTTCATATTCAGGATGATATGCGAACCGGCCGGCCCCTGAATCGGCGCATCGATTTCGCGGCCGGTCAAGATGTCCTCTACCATACCCGCCGCCTGCCGGCCGACCGTCGGAGTATCGGCGGAGATCACTAAGACGGCGTTATCAACAAGCGATTCAGTAAAGGTAAAAATCGGCTTCTGATGGCGGTCCGCCTGCTTAAATATTTCGACCACCACCTCCGACTCCTTCCCCACGACCGGGTCGGCGATAAACCACAGCGCATCGACATCGGCAATAATCTTGGCTAAACGTTCATTCACGTGCTTGGGCTTTTCGACCGGCTGGCCAATAATTTCGATACCGACCTCGGCGGCGGCGGCTTTCGCAATCCGCATCCATTCTTGCGAATAGGACTCGCTGTATAAGATTCCGATTTTACGAATATCCGGAAACAGGTAGCGATAGGTCATCAATTGCATCGCCGGGGATATTTCGTGCGAAATCCCAAAGGTATTCGGGCCGATATCGTGGCGCAGATAATTAATGATCGACGAAAAGACGATGGGCGTTTTTGAGTTGGCCGTATAGGTCTTCGCGGACATATACGCTTTTGAGCCGATACAAAAGAGGATGTCCGGCGGCATGCTTTTAAAAGCCGCAAGGGTCTGATCCGTTGTCTGTTGGGATAAATCGGCAATCGTGATCGGCCGCGCCAAATTCGCTTTGAACTCGGTTTCGACTTGGCGATATAACTCAATCGTGCCGTCGGAATTAATGAGGGCAACCGGTTTTTCAGCGCCGGTGGCCGAGGATGCCAATAGTCCCACCCCTATCCAAAAGGCGTTCCAGCGTGTCCGTAACTTCAATGGAAGCTTCATTCTATCAGACTCCTTTCCGCAGGGCTTAAGGTTTTCCAGCCGGTCAGGCCGATCATCTTCAGTAGCTTGAGTCCGGCCTCGTCATCGCCCATCTTTTGCAGCGCGGCCAGCAGTGGTTGCAGCGCCTCTTTCGAACGGGTAGGCACGGCGATAATCGGCAAGAGCGTTTTTTTGCTTTCGGCCAAAGGGATGAGCATTTGGC
Source organism: uncultured Gemmatimonadota bacterium (assembly GCA_964404765.1). GTDB lineage: Bacteria > 4572-55 > 4572-55 > 4572-55 > 4572-55 > CAYOLL01. The sequence goes on from CAYOLL010000095.1 coordinate 3,367, forward strand.
GCTGCTTCAGATTCATTTGCGCTAATTTTTCCAAACTGGTTTCCGTGGACAGCGCCGCTTTGGCCATGCCGAAGCCGACCGCCATCAGCGCGTCAATCTCCTTCGGCACGCTGAGGATGCGGATCGAGGTAATTAATTCTTTTTCCCCCTCGCCCAGCATCTCAAGAAGCAGCGTTCGCGTATATTCTTCACTGCTGGCCGAGGCGATGGTTTGACCGCGCAGCGATTCGATTTGTTTGATGTCGTTTTTCGCCGATAAGATACGTTTCTGGGTAGATTGACCTTTATTGACGCCGATCAGAACAGGTTCGGTATCCCCTTTGTTTCGCAATAATTGATAGTGCCAACTGGAGACGATCAGCAGGCCGTCTATTTTTTGGCCGGTCATCTCCTCAAAAATTTTTCGCTCGCTAAAGGGCTGTAATTGGTAATTGCCCAAATTGGCCAGATAGGTGTCATACTCTGTTTTGAGCGACCCGAAGTTGTTGATATTGGATTCGGAGCTGTAGAAATAGAGGGTCGTTTTGCCTGATTGAGCAAAAAGATGTACCGGTAATGCAAGGCCGGCCAGTACAATGAGATAGAATTGCAAGCATTTTTTCAAATTCATTATTGATCTCGTATCAACGTTTTCAACGATTCAATCGAAAACTTTGGATGCACTATGCATAGCAAATTTAGTCACTTACCTGAATTGCACAAAGTTAATTGTGTGAGCACTGACCAGGAATCATATCGAAAAAAGACAATAGCCCGTTCCCAAGTAAAGATTTAAACGGAAAATAGTTCGAAGCAACTTGCACTTCAATAGAATTGTTTACGGAAAACCTATCGTCGTTACCGTGACAAATTGACCATTCTCGATGCGCCAGATTTCGTAGGTGCCGCTCACCACATCGCCGTTTTCGTCAAAATCCACCTTGCCGGACGCGCCTTCGTAATTGATGTTTATACCTTGATAGATTTTTCCTCGACCCAGGGTAAATTGATCAACAGTAATGATATCACCGCCGGTAGCGACATCGGCTAACTGCCCGGCAATGGCCCTGGAATCCACCCGACCAGCTTGCAGCATGGCGTAGGCGATCAGGTAAGTATTATCATAAGAATTGGCAGCATAAGGCGAAATGGGTTCACGGCCATAACGCGCTTTGTAATTTGCGATAAAATGCTGATAATATGCGCTGCCAATCGGCGCTGCCGGACGGGTGCCGATCATTTCTTCCGTGATAGTCGGTTCGCCGCCAATGATAAAGCTGTTCAGAGAATTGCCGTCACAGCCCATAAACAAAGGAAAATACGATGAGGTCGTATGGCTTTTGGCAAGATGGGTAATCATTGCGCCATCCTTTTCGTATGTCACCAGGTATATTAAGTCGGGCTGCCCGACAAATAGGCTGTCCACCTTTGGCGTAAAATCGTAATGGGTGTAATCTACCAAATCGTCATAAATGACATAATTCCGCACGGCGTCGTGACCGGCTAACTGTTCAAATTCGGCCTTGAAGCTTTTTGCCAGGCCAATGCTGTACGCCGTATTCCGATAAATGATTCCGACCGACCGCCTGCCTTTATCAAAGGCATACGTCGCGGCCACCTTACCCTGAAACGCATCGGAAGGACAGGTGCGCCAAACCAACTTTTGATCGTCCAGATTTGTCAAAAGCGGAGACGTGGCGGAAGGCGAAATCAGCGTAATCCCATGCGGGATCGTCACCTGTTGCGCAATCGCCAGAGTCACGCCGGACCAGGCTGCGCCGGATATGGCCGCCAGATTTGGCAACGCCAACAGTTCTTCCGCTGCCCGGACGCCGATCTCCGGGCTGCCCTGATCCGCTTTCACCACCAATTCCAAAGGTTTATCAAATATGCCCCCGGCAGCGTTAATTTCCGTAATGGCCAGATAGGAACCACGACGTCTTTCCAAATCCTCGCCTTCCGCTGGATACGGATTGATAAAACCAATTTGAATGGTATCCGCATGATCTACCGGCGGTGTAGGCTCGTCGTCGCAACTCATAAAAATAACACAGGTCATGCTCAGAAAAACGATATGTCGCCACCATTCCCAATTCTTCCGCATAATGCCCTCCCTTTTATCAAAACTTCTGGTTGATTTCAAAAGTAAATGCACGACCCAGACCGGGAATGTCAAAATCCTTAAAGCCCGGGTACGCATACTCTTGATTCAGCGCATTTGCAATCTTTAATCTGACCTCAAGTTCGCCCTTGCCCCAGATGCAAAATGGTTTCGAGGCGATGACAACATCCAGCAAACCATAGGCATCCAGTTTATAGCCATCCACATTGTTGATCAAATCATAAGCCGAAATATTTTGCTCGCTGGCGATTCTGGAGCCAATGATGTGGCCGTTTAAATTCAGATTAAGATAATAGTCCGGAATCTCGTAATTTAAACCAAAATTGACCCGATACGCTGGATACAACCGTGTATCCACCGACCATTCGTGCTGCAAAGGATCCATCAAGTCCGGCTTTTTCAATGTGCTTTTCTGGTAAGATATATTCACATAACCTTCCATGGGCCCGCGTTGGTACAGTGTTTCCACTTCAAAACCCTTTGAATCCATGCGGGAAATGTTTTCCGGAATTACATTGACCGATTCCAGGCTTTTGATCAATTCAACTTTGTCTTCCACAGTGCTGTAAAAGCCGTTGACGGTCACGTTCAGGTCGGTCAAAACCTGCCATCCCAGGGCGACTTCAAATGTATGGGCCTTTTCCGGCTTTAGTTGCGGATTGCCAAGCACACCGGTCGGGCTGATGTAATTGGTGAATAACTGGACGGCCGACGGCGCTTTGAACGATGTACCATACAAGAATTTGGCGTACGCTTGTGGCGTCAATTGATAAACCCCGGCCAGCCGATAATTGAAAACATCTTCGTAAATATTGTGCCAGTCATAACGAATACCCAGGGTAATCCCTAATCGTCTTAAGTACCTGAAATCCAGAAGGTTGGCAGGATAAATCATACTTTGCGCATACATACCGGTATTGACAAAAGTCTTATTTGTCAGGTCATTCAAGTGGGTCGGAACTGGAGGTAAATCCGCTAAATGGCGATAGTACGTTTGTAAATCCTGCCGATCCGCGGTGTGATCAACACCAAAAGTCAAAGCGTTATTTTGATGAAAACTCCAGGAAATATCGGAAGTCAGATCAAAACTGTTATATCCCATATCCCGCGTGAGCCAATCCGCAAAACCTTGCTGATTAACGGCCAGTCGCTCCGCTTCCATCGGACTGCCTTGGGCAACTGCGCCGGAAAAATTGCAGTTCAAGGCCGATCCAATGGCGCGAGAATACCGGCCCCGCGCATAAAAATTGTGCAAAACAATGCGATTTTCATGGGTGAGCGCGGCCCAATCCTGGAATTCGCCGTAACTGTCAAATTGCTGGTAATTAAAATCCAACGCAAAGTGACCCAGACGGTTATGTTCATAGGTGGTTTTGGCAAAAAAGCTGACCGGTTTGGTTAGATCGTGGGAACTTTTCATAGTGTTTTCATATTGTTTGGCGTCCGGCATATTGATTGGGGTCAAACCGGAACGGTCAGTTCGACTTCCGCTGCCGGAAATCAACACATTTAACCCGTCAATTTCGCGGCCAAATACGACCTCGCCGCCGTATGTTAAATGACTCTCCACGCGGCCTAAGCGAAGGCGGGCCCACTTACCATTGATCGCCTCACCCGCTTTGGTGATGATATTGATGACGCCGAGAAAGGCATTGGCGCCGTAAAGAGCTGAGGTCGGACCACGCACTATTTCGATGCGCTCCACTGCGCCGATAGGAACCAGTTCCGGGCCCAGCCAGTTTTCGCCGCTGGCGCGAAATGAAACGGGTTGATTATCAATCATCACCTTTACGATGCGCGACCAGGCTTGCATGCCGCCGTTGATGCCACGTATGCCCAGGTTGTATTGCAGGTGATCGGTCAAAACGTCCAAACCCGGCACACATTGCAAGGCTTCGCCAACGGATACATACCCCCGCTGTCGGATCTGTTGGGAGGTGATGACGGAAATAACTGCCGGCGCTTCCCGCACTTTTTGAGGGTGTTTGGTGGCCGTCACCACCGAAAATTCCGCCAGCAGGAAACGCATGGTCTCCTCCATTGTCTCAAGTGCTGCATCTTGCGCCGAAACCGGGGAAAAAGGACAAATGAGCAAGGCCAGATTCATTAAAATAAAAAGCCTTTGTCTCATGGAAGCACCTCCACTCAAATTTGAACTGCGTTTCTAAAATTTAAATTCCGTTTTGACCATAAACGACCGTCCGTCGGCGGGGATGTCATACACCGGATGCTGGACATTCATATTCCAGGTGGCCAAATCCGGGATATGGGACGGGTGCTCGTAGCCCGTGTTTAAAACATTGTAAACGCTGAAAGATAAGCGCAACCACTTATTCAGGACAATGTTCGACAGCGTGATATTGGTGAGATTGTAGGCTTTTAATTCAGCTTCGTATCCTTCCGGCGCATCAGCCGGATTACCCAATCCTTTCAAACGCGGGCCCACCATTTGTGACTCTATACCAATGGCAATGTCGTTAAATGAACGAATTAAGCCCGCCTTAGCTAGCCATTGAGGCGAGAGGGCAATCCGCTCATCATCCGTATCGCGGGCCACGTTGCTGTAGGTAAAGTTAGCGTAACCGTCAAAACTGGCGTGTCGAAAGCGTGTGTCCAATTCCAAACCGGTGCCGGTCAAACCTTTCACATTCGACCATTTTTCAACGACCTGAATGTTGTCATCCAGCGTGTAACGAAACAACGAGGCATTCAAATTCATATTGCGCATGGGATAGGACGAAACCAGCAACTCCACATTACGCACCACTTCCGGTTTTAGGTCTGGGTTGCCTTCCACAAAAAAGATCGGCCCCGACGTGTTGGATTCCCAAAAATTTGGGGCGCGGTAGGCCTCGCCATACAACAGTTTGAGCCAACTTCGTTCCATCGGCTTGAAACTGATTGAACCACGCGGGCTGACATGACTGCCCACCGTGCTGTAATCGTCATAATGCAACCCGGCTTCCATCATTACTTTCTGAGTCGGCTGAAATGTGTGCAACACATAGGCAGACACAATGTTTTCATCCGGCTTGATATTATATCGCTCATCCAAATTTTTATCCGGATCATGTTCCGAATAGTAGTCAAACTTCAACTTTTGATACTTTTTGTATTCGCCGCCAAAAATCGTTTGATGCCGCGTATTCCATCGGCCTGTAAGCATGACTTCACCGCCCAGGGCTTGATCCACAATTTTGTTGAATTCCGAAGCATACGGCGGGCCGGCGATCCAATTGGGATCGGGATAATAGGCAAAGCGTCCTTTGAATTGATACATATCCAGATAGGCACGACTCTCAGCCGTAATCTTAGAGGTCAAATCCCGGCGATATTTTAACTCGACAAAACTATTGATATCCTGAAAAAAGTGGCCTCGTCATTGAATCGCCCGCCATACAAGCCTGTCGGAATGTGCTTTTTGCGATTGTTGGCCATACCATGCAGAGAAAGATTTTTGTAACTGAGATTAAATGAACCGTTACGCAGGTCGAGTTCGTTGGCATTGCCACCAGTAAAGCCGCCCGATGAATAATCCGGGTTATCATATTCCTTGAAAAACAGGGTTTGATGATCTGTTCGCAGGCCGGTTCCTTGCACAAAAACATTCAAACCATTTTGATATTGCTTACCGTAGGCTAGAGAAAACTTGGTGTGCTGAAAACTGCCCAGTTCATTGATCAGGTGCAGGCCGTTTTGCTGATCACCTTTTTTGGTCATCACATTGATGACGGCGAACATGGCATTCGTGCCATAAAGCGCCGAATTCGGCCCGCGCACAAACTCAATCCGGCTGACGTAATTCAAATCCACTGACGCCAGATGGCCGTTGTAGTAGCCAAAAAACTCCACCACACTATGGCCATCTACCAGCAGCAAAATCCGCGAATTGGGATCGTTGGACAGAGCAAAGCCACGCGGCACGATATAATTATAAATCCGGTCGGAGTAAACATCAAAGCCGGGTTGGGCCTTGATCACCTCAGCCAGATTACGCCAACCGTAATGTTGAATATCCTCAGCCGTCACCACGGAAATGGCCGCCGGGGCGTCAGCCATGCTCTGGCCATGTTTGCTGGCGGTCCAAACATTTATATCAACCCCTTCCGCTTCCATCCAGCGCAGAACGTCTCGAATTTCCGGGGTAATGACCAAATCTTGAGCGAAGGCCAAACTGCTGGAAAATCCTGCCATACCTAACGCCAAAATTAAAATGAGATGACGAAACATACGATTTCCTCCTTTTGGGGATAGGTGAATGATACTCCGAAACAGATCGGATTTCAACACAAATTTCGTGTATTCCGGCAGACGACTTGAACGATTCCCAACATTGCAGTTGCTTGCGATCTTAGAGACGTGCATTTAGAAGCGTCACGGCGATTCGTTAATCCATTGCCAAATTAAGCGACAGCAAAATCTGCCGATGCGGCTGCGGCAGTTTGGAATTATACCAGCCTTTGCTGCCATACCAGGCATAGCCGCGCCATTCTCCGGGCGCCTCGCCGGAATTGGCTTCGCGGATGCCGGGATGGAAGTAGGCGGCGTTAAACAGATTTGTGATTTGCACGGATGCGCTCAGCCGCTCCGATAGAATTTTGTTGAGATTGAGGGTCGCGTCCAGCGTCCAATAACCGTCCACGACGGCCAGCGGATTGGTGGCTACGGTTCGACGTTGGCCGACGTAACGCCCGCGCACGGTGGCGTCTAAGCGCTCGCTCGGTATCGCCGTCAGTCCCCAATGAATTTGCTGATGAGCCAGATCGCCGATCCGCTCCTTGCCGGTCTTTTCGCCGGTTTGCAGATTGAACTTTTGTTCTTCTTCTTTCAATAAAAAGGAGCCGTAGGCCCAGGCTTGCACTTTCCCTCGTGCGCCCAACGGGAAAATACGCTGAAAGTGCGCGTCCAAGCCGATAACTCTACGGTCGCCGGCATTGCGCGCCCCGCCGGTAAAGCCGATCACCGTCTGATCTATATTGACCTGATAAAGGCTCATAAAACCGTTGACGTAATGACCCTGGTAAGAAAGATTAAGCTCGTATGTCTTCGATTCTTCCGGTTTTAAATCCGGGTCGCTGCCGGAGCCGGTCCAGCCGCCGTACAAGTTGCGTGGCACCGGCTCTTGAAACGCTTCGCCATAGAGCAGCTTGCCGGTGAAACGTCGCCAATGCCGCACATAACCGGCGCGGATCGTAGCGTTGGTGCCGTAGGCAGAGTTATAGTCCACCCGCAGACCAAAATTGAGATGATGCTGCGGGCTGAAGGGATACTTGCCTTGCAGAAAAAAGCCGCGCTCCTGCCAGATAATGCGATTGCCGTATTGATAAACGGCCGGCGCCGGTTCCGGATAAATGGCCGGGTCGGACGCATCCACCAAAGGCGGATAGAGTGCCGGGGAAAAATCCAGGTCGTAGGCTTTTTGCAGATTTTTTTGTTCCAGCCGAAAACCGGTCTTGAGCGCCAGCGATTTGAACCGGCGGATGTCAAAATCCTGGTGGATCGACCAACTGGAGTTGAGCGTTTGCCACGATGTCAGCGCCACCACCCGGACGCGTTCACCCGGCGGCACTTCCACTCCGCCCAGCATTTGAGATACGGAATCTCTGTTGGTGATGTTGTAGCCCTCCAAATCCAGGGCATCGTTGGAGACGCCGTCGCTGCGCCAGCGAATCAGCGTCTGCGCGTCCACGCCGTCAATTAGCGTGGATGCAAGTTTGGCATACGCCGTTCGATAAAAGCGCGGCCACATACTCTGCGAGGTGATGCGATCCGCTGGATACAACAGGCCATAACCGGTGTCCAGCAAATAGGATTGAAAACCGATTTCGTATTTGTCGAAAAACAGCCGCCCGTCAAAACCGCGATTGCGGATATACGATGAAAACTTGCCGGCGTTCAGCATGGGATTGTTCAGGTAATCGCCCCACAACGCCGGGTCGGCATAATGTTCATCACGCAGCCAATAAAAGGTTTCGTTGTCAATCCGATTATTCAAATCGCCGTTTTCGATGAAGCCGCTGAGACTCAGTCGCAGTTTATCCTGCTTGTAAAAAATGCTAAAATCCGTGACATAATCGTCAAGCGGCCCTTCGGCTTCGCTCAAGACAGGCCCGGCCAACACGCGGCTGGAGCTGCGCACGCCGTCACCGTCCTGATCTTTGACCGTTAAAATATTGACCACGCCCATGGAGGCATTGGCCCCATAAACGGATGAGGCCGGGCCGTAGACCACTTCTACGCGCTCCACATTGGAAAGGGGCATGGCGGCCATGTAATCGTTGTTGCCATAATAAAGTGAATTGATATTCAGACCGTCCACCAGCACCAAATAAGGCGAACCGATAGTGTTGCGATAGCCGCGCCAGTAATTTTTGAAATACGTGTCGCCAAAGGGTAACGCCAACTGCATGCCCGGCAAATCGTTGAAGATTTCCAGCAAATTGCGATAACCGCGCTGTCGGAGATCGTCTTTTGTCAGCACGATCACCACCGCCGGGGCGTCGGACAGTTTTTCGTCCATCTGCGTGGCCGTCTGAACGCTAAATTCCGCCTGCAAAAAACGCATGGACTCGTCCAATGTTTCCTCGTCGGATTGGGCCGAGGTTGTCGTCGTTAGCAACATGGACGCCATAAGCGTCCAACACAAATGTCGGTTCATTTTGTCCTCCTATAAACCTACATGCAAACTGATTAAGACGGTTCTGCCCGGCTGCGGCAGCAGTGAACTGTAATAATATCTATCCGCGCCCGGGCCATGATACTTGCCGGTTTCGTCAAAATAGCCGGGCGTGACGCCGGCGTCGGCATCGCGGATGCCGGGGTGATCATAGATAGCGTCAAACAGGTTGTTGACTTGCAGCGAAATATGCCAATTGGCCGATGGAAATAGCTTGAAGATCGCATTGAAATCCAGCGTGACATAACCCGCTACGGACGGCACGGGGTTGGTGTCCACCGTCTGGCGATCGCCCATGTAACGGCCGCGCAGGGTCGTGGTCAGACGGGCAAATTCCGCGGTCGCTCCAAACCAGATTTTGTCTTTGGCCAGATCGCCGATGTCACCCTTGATCTTTTTGCCGTCGGTGACAGTTTTGGTTTCTTCGGCGGTAAAGATGTGCGAATAATAGGCCCACAATTCCAACCGATCGCAAAAACCGGGCTTGTGCGTAGATTGAACATGAATGTCCAAACCGGTCACTTGTCGATCACCCAGGTTCTGCGCCCCGTCGGGCGTGTTGATGATGGTTTTGGAATTGTCCACATGCCACAGACTGAGCAGGGTTTTCGTATCGGCAAGCTGATAACCGGCGCTCAACTCCACGGTTTTGGATTCTTCCGGCTTCAAATCCGGGTCGCTGCCCGCGCCCTTCCAGCCGCCGTAGAGCTGGCGCGGCACCGGTTCTTGATAAGCCTCACCATACAGCAGCTTGAGCGTCAACTTGTCAAAGCGGCCCGTATAGCCCAGGCGCAGCGTGCGGGTCGTGCCATATTCCGATTGATCGTCCACGCGCAGACCCAGATGCAGCCGGTGATTGTCCAGCACTTGAAAACGGCTTTGTATGTATGCCCCAAGCTGCTCGGTGACGATGCGATTTTGATGCTGAAATGTGTTCACCGGCGGATCGGGATAATTGTACGTATCGGCCCCGATGGAACCGACCGGCTCGTAGCCGCCCGGCGTGCCGGAGGCGCTTTCGCCATTGACATCGTAAGCCTTTTGCAGGTTTTTCTGCTCGTAGCTCAGCCCGGCATTGAAGGAAATACGGTCCGTCACGGTGACATCCGCCTCCTGGGCCACGGTCCAACTGGCGTTGAGCGCCTGCCAATAAGAAAAGGCGGCCACAAAGCTGTTTTGGGCGGCGTCAAAATAGCCATCCACAAAATAAGAATCGTTGCTGACATCGCTGCGACGATAACGCACCAGTGTCCGGGTTTGAACCTTGTCATCCAGCAACTTCTCGCTGTGCCGGGCGTACAGACTCAGCTCCGGGCGCTTCCAGACGGCGTTGCTTTGCACCAAATCAGCCACATAAGCCATGCCGTAGCCCGCGCTGTGGGCATAGTATTGCAGACCAACTTCCGTATTTCCCCAAAATACCCGCCCGTCTAAGCTGCGATGCTGAAAAGGTGATTCAAACCGTCCGCCGATGTTGGGATTGTCCACAAAACCGCCCCAGATGCGCCGGTCGGCATAATACTTGTCTTTCAGAAATTCGTAGCGCTGCGCGGCATCCCGATCCACTTCGCCGTTATCGATGCGCATCGTCAGACTGAAGCGTAGCGCTTCCATTTTGTAGAAATAGTTGAGATCGGCCAGACGGCCGTTGTTGCTGCCGCCGGACATCCGCCCGTTCAGGGTCGAGCCATTTTCATCGGCATCCCTACGGGTGAAGATATTGATCACACCCACAAAGGCATTAGCCCCGTAGACTGACGAAGCCGGGCCGTAGACAACTTCCACCCGCTCGATATTGGACAGGGGCAGGGTCACCAGCGGTGTGTCGCCCGAATTGAAATACAGATGGTTAAAAGGCAGGCCGTCCACCATGACCAAAAAGGGTTCGCCGATAGTGTTGCGGTAGCCGCGCCAATAGTTTTTCAAGCCCGTATCGCCGTAAGGCCGGGTCACTTCCATGCCGGGCAGATCGTCCAGAATCTGCGACAGCTCGGTGTAACCGCGGGCATTCAGTTCGGCCCGGGTCAGCACGATCGTGGTGGCCGGGGCTTCGTCAATCTTCTCGGCTGTATTGGAGGCGGACATGACATAGCCTTCCGCCTCAATCCAACGGAGAACCTCGATGATTTCCGGAGTGATGACCATGTCTTGGGCGGTGGCCAAACCTGCCAGTAATCCCACTGGGCTCAAAGCCAGAATTAAAATGATGTGTCGAAACATATCTTTTTCCTTTTTTTGGAATAAATGAGAAATAGCAAAAATCGGCGTTCACTTCAACATAAAATCACCGTGATGATACCTTAAAACCCTTAGCTCTTTCCGCATCCCGACTCTTGCTTCTTAGGAAGTTCATCACTCATTCAAACGACACCGTCACCCCGCCCACAATCCGGCGCGGGTCTTGCGGCGTGACCAGAAAATCGGAATATTCGTTTTCAATATCAGCCGCTCCGCCGTCGCTGACGTTGTAATACCGCTTATCCAGCAGATTATCCGCCTTTAAAAACAGGCCGATCCGATACCGATCCGTCTCAATCAAATTATCATACCGCACAAACGCATTGAAAATCGTATAAGGCGCATTATGAAATTGCGGATCGCGGTGAAAGGTCGTCGAGCGATAAATCCCGCGCAGCGAGGCGGAAAAATCGCCGTAGCCAATATCCAAGCTGCCTTTGAACGTGCTTTTGGCGGAGTAGGCTAACCGACTTTTGGCGCCGCCGGCGCCGGCGGAGTGGGCCCACAGCAGCAGGGTGAGTATGAGCCAAATTGTCATTTTGCAGCCTCCTTTTGGGAGGATAATGGATAGACGCCCGTCAATTTAACATAAATCGTGCGGCCCGGCTGATACAGTTGGGTGCTGTAATATTGGCCGTTGGCCGCCCGGATGCCCGGATCGAGATACTCGGCATCCAACAGATTTTGCACGGCCAGCGTAAACCGGATTTTGTCGTTTAACATCGGCCGGGAAGTCACGGCCAGATTGACCCGGGTGTAACCGTCAATAAAGTTACGCGGATTGGTGGGGGCGGTGGTTCGCACGCCGACCACATTGACGCTGCCGTCAATCGTAAATAAATCCCACGCCGGCGCATTCAGGCCAAAATTGGCCGTAAAATCGGCTACATTAAACGGATCTATTTTCAAACCCGGTTGCTTGCGCTCGCCGTCCTGCGTCGTAAAGTTGGCGTAGCCGTTCAGTTGGCCGATTTTGGCCGCCACTTTGAACTCCAGGCCATAAATTTCTGCCGTGCCCACATTTTTGTTTTGGGTGTTCGGCTTCCCGTTGCCGTCGGTATCGCCAATGTCCACATTGGACACAATGATGTCAGAAAAATCGTTGTAAAAGCCGTTGATTTCCAACAGCCAATTTCTATCCGGCGAACCGCTCAAGCCAAACTCAAAGGTGCGCACTTTTTCCGGCTGCAAATCCGGGTTGGGAATACGCACGGCCGTTTTGGTAAACAACTCATAGTTGTTCGGGGCGCGATAGGCCGAGCCAAACAGCGTCTTGATCCGCCATTGCTCGTTGACGTGAACGACCAGACCCAGGCGCGGATTGGTCGTGCTGCCATACACATTGTTGTCGTCATAGCGGATGCCGGCGGTCAACGCCGCGCTGTGGAGCAGATTGAACTTGTGGCTGTATTGGGCATAAGCAGCCAAATTGTTGTAGATATTGGAAATCCGCGTGTCGGCGTTGCGGTTGCGCAAGGGCGTGACGGGCACCGCCTGGCGATAGCCCTTTTCCACATCGCTCTGCTCGATTTGCAGTCCGGCGATCACGTTTTGATCGTCGTTCAAGCGATAGGTCGCCTGAACATCGCCGCCAGCCGTGTTGGACCAATGGACATAAGCGTAGCGGTAAAAATCGCCCAGCGAATTGTCGTAATCATACTCAAAGCTGTCGTCGGCGATGCCGCTGCGCCGGGCAAACACCTTGCCGCTCAAGGTCAATTGCTCATTCACCTTGTGCTCGACCGTCACAAAGCCGGTATTGGTGACGCTGTGCCATAGACTGCCCTCTTCGCCGTTAAAACCGACAGGCGAGTAGCCGCCATATTCCTGTTGACCTTCGCTGTTCTCATAGCCATAGAGTGGCAGGCCGAAGACTTCGGTCGGACTGTTGGTAAACGGCCCTTCGCCCATGGGGCGATCATAGCGACTGAAACCGAACACCGCGCCTTTGTAGCGCAGCCGACCGACCAGCGAGTACGCTTGCCGCACAAAACTCGTGCTGAATTCCGGGTGCAGCTTCTCAAAAACCGGGCCGTCGGTGTTGTAGAGCGAGCCGGACAGCGTCACGTCCACGCCATTCTTCTCCGTGCCGATCAAAAACTTGTCGAATTCCGTGTTAAACGAGCCAAAACCTTTGTGATATTCAAAACCGTCAATTTCTGCGCCTTTTTTGGTGATGATATTGATGATGCCGTTAAAAGCGTTGGCGCCGTACAGCGCCGAGGCCGGGCCCCAGATCACTTCAATCTGCTTGACGTTGTGCAAGCTGTATTGCGGCCCGCCCAACACATTGCCTTCCAGAATATTGTTTTCGACGATGCCGTCAATCAGCAGCAATGTGCGCTTGTTTTCATCGCCCATCAGCCCGCGCTGACTCCAGAGCGTCGGATACGAGCCGTGCACATGCACAAAGTGAAAACCCGGCAGATCGCGCAAAGCGTCATCCAAATAATCATAGCTACGCTCGGCAATCTGCTCGGCCGTAATGACCATGATCGTGGCCGGCGCGTCGCCGACCTTTTGGGCGATCTTGCTGGCCGTTACCACTATTTCCTCCGCCCGCATCCAGCGGATAACCTCCATAATTTCCGGAGTGATGACCATGTCTTGGGCATTGGCGGCATTGGTCCAACCGGCCGGAAATCCCGCCAGGCTCAACGCTAGGATTGAAATGAGATGACGACACATACGGTTTTCTCCTTTTTTAGGTGTAGTGAAAAACAGTCTGAAATAGAGTGAATTTCAATACAAATTCTGTTGGCGCGAATCATTTCTGACGGCATGTTGATTTTCAAAAATCCAGTGAGACCGTCACCCGAAGCGAGCGGCCGGCGCGCGGCAAATCGTTTGGCACTGATATGGGCGCATTTTGTCGAACGCTAACCTGATGGCGTTGATTATGCAATACATCACTGAATATGTCAGACTGAAAAATGACCAACTACGGCCTGCTGTTTCAAGAACAAATGAAAGACCCGCAGTTTGCCAAAGTCTGCGGCGAAGTACTGCTCTAATCATCCGTAAACGCATCCCGTACAATGGCGAGGCGCTCGGCAATGACCTCCGGCCCCGGCAAGTACCGGCGGAACTCTTCCGGCAATAGCGGCGAAGTGCTATACGTCGCCACGCCGATGGGTTGGGTGGAAGATTTCAGCGAATATTCCACCACCGTTTTATCCTTGCTTTTGCATATAATGATGCCGATGGCGTCATATTCTTCCGCCGCTTTGTATTGATCGTTCAAAACCGTCAGGTAAAACTCCATTTTGCCCTTGTATTCGGGCTGAAACTCGCCGATTTTCAATTCAATGGCCACTAACCGTCGCAGTTGACGATGGAAAAGCAGCAGATCAATAAAGTGCTCCCTGCCGCCAATTTCGACGCGAAATTGGTTGCCCACAAAAGTAAACCAGCCACCCATTTCAATGAGAAATTTGCGGACATGCCGGACTAAAGCCAGTTCCAGTTCATGCTCGCCGTGCTCGTCGGCCAGTTCCAAAAAGTCAAACGTGTAGTGATCTTTGACGGCCAGTTTTGCCTGATGCTTGTATTGATCGGGCAAGGTCTGGTCAAAGTTGGTTTGGTTCAGCAGATACTTTTCGTAGGTCTTGTTTTCGATCTGATGGATAAGCACATCCTTGGTCCAGCCGAATTTTTTGACGTGCAGCAGATAAAACTCCCGTTCCAGCGGGTCTTTGCACTTGGTCAGAATGACCATGTTTTTCGTCCAGCTAATTTCTGCAACCAATGGTTGCAGTTTTGGACACTGCTGAATCTCCGAATAAAACAGGCGCATATTCCACAGATTTCTAACGGAAAATCCCTCAATGCCCGGATATTCCGCCTGAATGTCTTTGGCCAATTGCTCGACCACGGATTTGCCCCAGCCCAACACGCGCTGTTTCTCGACAATCATCTGTCCCAAATCCCAGTACAGTTGGATCAACTCTTTATTCACCGCTCTGAGCGCTTCATACTGGGAACGACGAATACGCTCTTTTACGGCGGTAAAAAAACCGATGTATTCCTGATTGGAATGGCTCAAATCGTTCATGTTACACCTATTCCTTGATGGTCGTGATGACTTTGGGCATGTTTTGGGTGAAGTGGTCGCCGCTGATGTCGGAGCAAAACAAACGCTTGCAATTTTCAGAGCAATTTTGCATCTTACAAACGTGGGTCAACGAACTTGCATGTTGTCGAACATCAACCGGATGGCTTGATTATGCGATACAGCATTGAATAGCAAAATGACCAACTACGATTTACTGTTTCAAGAACAAATGAAAGACCCACAATTTGCCACAGCCTATTATGAAGCGCGCTGGGAAAGGTTGTTTGGCGAACTTTTGGATACGCTGCGAGATAAAATTGACCACAATGAGTCAAAAGAGAATTTATTGCAACTCATTGATTCGATTCAGCAGCAGTTCCAAACGACCGTAGCGCAGCTTCCACGCAAAGTTGTTGCGGCTTAATGATATCGCTGTTTTGTTAACGCCCGCCAATTTTCAGGTGTTCAGAAGCATGGGTTGATGATGCTGCGGGCGGTTCAGTCCTTGATGGCTGCGATGACTTTGGGCATGTTTTGGGTGAAGTTTGGACTCTGTGGGTCGTCTCATTTCATGTCATTACGGGAAATCTCATCCGTTGTGCTCATACCTGCATTCAAAACTCTAACTCCTCGCGGATAATGGCGTGTACACGCATTATCTCGTCGTAACGCCGCTTGGCAAATGTCATCTCTACTTCAGCACGGGAAATGTCCTGTTGCGCGGCCTCCTCTTCCTCTTTCAGACGAGCCTTGAGCCATTCAACCGCAGCCTGCTGCTGCGACAAACCGGTTGCAGCCTGTTCTAGCAAACCCGCTTCATCTTCCAGGTGAGCCTCCTCGAGCCAATCAAGCGTAGTCTGCGACAAAGCTGCCACATCATCGGCCACTCGTGTAGTCTGTGACAAATCTGCCGCATCATCGGCCTCGCGTACAGCCCAGCCAATTTCTGGACGCAAAGCCAATGAGTTATGATCTTGATAAACACCGACAAAACCACCGAGAAATTCCATTTTATATGAATGCTCGGAGTGCTGCCAATTAAATGGAGCCTTTGCCAGTCCGTTCGGAAATGCGGACGTTCGAACGCCTTTTGGGTCCTTATAAACGTCAAGATCATCGTCGTACAACCAATCTTGATCAATAATCTCGACAATCCAAGAACTTTTGCTGGCCTCAATGATCCACAAATTTTTTTCGGATACCTGTTCGGTTTGCCTATTCATTAGATAAGGGAAAAAGACCGTTACCCAACCTGTCACATAATCACCCCGGCCGGATTTACTATTTTTTTGATAAATGGATTGCCAGAATTGGGTATTGATCCTCCCTTCGATGGCAGAGATAAATTCGTTTAGAATCGGAACAAGCGGCTCAATCCACCACCCCAGCTCAAATTGAGCAAGAAAATTTGCTCGCTTAACCAGTCGTTGCCAATCGAGAAGTGTTCCTTCAAGCGTAATCCTAGGAATCCCACAAATGCTCGTCATATTGTAATCAAAATACGAGCGCATGGCATCAAGCAAAACAATCTGCATAGCGGCTTGTTCCGTAGGACCTGTAGTGGAAAAATTTGGCAAAAAAAGGTTATGGCTTTCTTCACCGATATGGCTGCGAATCTGCGATGAAAATTCATCAAAAACTTCCGGCCAGGGGTTTTCGGATGATCCTTTGATAAAATCGTCCCGACGAACAAAAATTTGGCACTTACCCTGATGTTTCACAAACCTGGAGCGCAGTTTTTCTGCATTTGCGTTGATATGATTCGCAAATCCTTGCGCAATCAGCAACCAAATCATATCCGGAGAGAGAACAAGCGGTCGGTGGTCATTGAAAGCCAAATAAACCGCTTCCAAAAAATGATGACTTGGAGTGCTATATAAATGAGTGTTAGCTAAAAGTCGTTTTTCACTCGAAGAGCACGCTTCAACTTTAGATGTCAGCAAACTCTCAATTGCCACTTTATAAGTTACTTCGTGCAACAGAGTATTTGCAGGCGCGACTTTTGAAACTTCAAAAGTCGTGGTCTCAGTTGAGTTACCAACCGCGGGCTCCTTTGTCGCAGGAAAAGGATTTGAAGATTCCATTATTTCCCTCCATTTTTAAATTTTTTAGCCAGAAACCTATCCTACAAAATTTTCGACAACACGCACCTGCTACAAGCAGACACGCCTTCACCGTCCCCATCAACACAAAGCGCCTAAATTTAAAAGTGAAAAAATACGCTTTGCGCCGATTGAAAAGAAGTCTTATTTTGCAACCAACCCCAATAGCACTTTAGGCACTTTAGGCACTTTAGGCACTTGATCATGGACAACAAAGAATTCGGCAAACAACTCGAAAAGCGCACTCGCGCCTTTGCCGTGCAGATCATCCAATTGGCCGGAATATTGCCCAAGACAACAGAAGGCCGGGTCGTGCGCAATCAAATTGCCAGGTCCGGCACGTCCATTGGCGCGAACTACCGCGAAGCCAACCGTTCCCGCAGCAAGAACGACTTCCAATACCGCATCAAAATCTGCGAAAGCGAAGCCAGCGAAACCCAATATTGGCTGGAACTCATCTCTGACCTGAATTGGCTCAAACCGGAAGTAATTCAACCGATTTATCGCGAGTGTAGCGAATTGTTGGCGATCTTCACAAGCATTGGGAAGAAAGCAAGTGCCTAAAGTGCGCCTAAAGTGCCTAAAGTGCGCTAAAGTGCCTAAAGTATCGAGCATCCTTCAACTTTAGGCACTTTAGGCACTTTTAACTTTAGGCACTTTCTTCACATATTCCTCCGATACTGTCCACCCACCTCATACAACGCCTTCGAAATCTGCCCCAAACTGCACACCTTCACCGTTTCCATCAATTCGGCAAAGATGTTGCCGCCGGAACGCGCTATGTCCTTCAGCCGTTCCAATGCCGCCGAGGCTTTGTCGGCGTGGCGGGCCTGGAAGTCGCGCAGGCTGTGCAGGCATTGCTGCTTTTCCGCTTCGGTGGAGCGAATCAGTTCCTTGGCTTCCATTGCGACGGCGTTGGGGTTTTGGTAGCAGTTCACGCCGATGATGGGCAGTTCGCCGCTGTGCTTGAGTTGCTCGTAATATAGCGACTCTTCCTGAATCTGGCCGCGCTGGTACATCGTCTCCATCGCGCCGAGCACACCGCCGCGGTCGTTGATGCGCTCAAACTCGCGCAGGACGGCCTCTTCCACCAGATCGGTCAGCTCCTCGATCACGAACGAGCCTTGCAGCGGGTTCTCGTTCTTCGCCCAGCCAAACTCGCGGTTGATGATCAACTGAATGGCCATGGCCCGGCGCACCGATTCCTCCGTGGGCGTGGTGATGGCCTCGTCGTAGGAATTGGTGTGCAGGCTGTTGCAGTTGTCGAAGATGGCCAGCAGCGCCTGCAATGTCGTGCGGATGTCGTTAAAATCAATCTCCTGGGCGTGTAGCGAGCGGCCGCTGGTCTGGATGTGATATTTCAGCTTTTGGCTGCGGTCGTTGCCGCCGTACCTGTTCTTGATCGTCGTCGCCCAGATGCGCCGGGCCACGCGGCCAATCACAGAGTATTCCGGGTCCATGCCGTTGCTGAAGAAAAAGCTCAGGTTCGGGGCCAGATCGTCAATGTGCATCCCCCGCGACAGGTAATATTCCACGTAGGTGAAGCCGTTGGAAAGCGTCAGGGCCAGTTGGGTGATCGGGTTCGCGCCCGCCTCAGCGATGTGGTAGCCGCTGATGCTGACGCTGTAATAGTTGCGCACGTCGTGGTCAATGAAATATTGCTGCACATCGCCCATCAAGCGCAGGGCAAATTCAGTCGAAAAAATGCACGTGTTCTGCGCCTGATCTTCCTTGAGAATGTCGGCCTGCACGGTGCCGCGAACCGTTTGCAGGGTGCATTCTTTGATTTTGGCGTATGTTTCGGCGTCCACCCATTTCCAGGCGTCGCGCAAGGCCTGGTGCGGTTGACCGTCGTCGTCTAAGGAGGATTCCAGCCACTCAAAGTCCCCGGCACTTTTGTTGGCGGAATCTTTCAAGTTCGGATGTTCCCAAGTGCCGGGGACTTGCCCATTTTCCCGCAAATGCTTTTCAATCTCAAAATCAATGGCCGTATTCATAAACATGGCCAAAATCATCGCCGCCGGGCCGTTGATGGTCATGCTGACACTCGTGGTCGGCGCGGTCAGGTCAAATCCGGCGTAGAGCTTTTTCATCTCGTCCAGCGTGGCGATGCTGACGCCGCTGTTGCCGACCTTGCCGTAAATGTCCGGCCGTTCGTCCGGGTCTTCGCCGTAGAGCGTGACGCTGTCAAAGGCCGTGCTCAGGCGGTGGGCCGTCTCGCCCTTGCAGACGTAGTGGAAACGCTTGTTGGTGCGCTCGGCCGGGCCTTCGCCGGCAAACATGCGCTTGGGGTCTTCGCCCTCGCGTTTGAAGGGGAACACGCCGCCGGTGTAGGGAAAACTGCCCGGCACATTTTCCAGCAATTGCCAGCGCAGGATGTCCCCCCAATCGTTGTAGCGCGGCAGGCAGACTTTGGGGATTTTGCTGTGCGACAGCGATTCGGTCACAATCGGCGTGCGGAATTCCTTGCCGCGCACGATGTAAACAAATTCCTCGCGGCGATACTGCTCGCACAAGGCCGCCCAATTGTCCAGCAGTTGCCGACAGGCCGGATCGAGCGCCGCTTGCCGTTCCGCGATCAGTTCAGAAATGACATTTCTTGAAGAAATGTCATTTCTTGCAATTAACTCCGCCGTCCCATGCAATTGATACCACTCGCGGGCAATGGCCGCCTGCTTTTCCGCCCACTGCCGATAACTGCGGACGGTGTTGGCAATCTCGCGCAAATAGATGTTGGCCCGTTCCGGCGGGATGATCAAATCCTGCTTGCGGCTGGCCCGGATCGCGCGCCATTTCGGGTCGTCGGTAAGGCGATAGCGGTCACCCTCAAGGGGGGACGTAAACTCCCCTCCTCGGAGGGGCCGGGG
>CAYOLL010000096.1:0-23342 GCA_964404765.1 uncultured Gemmatimonadota bacterium
GCGTCTTTAGCGTCAATTGCGACGTTTGCGTTAAGATTCGTGAATAATTCAGGATCACAGAGTTTTCCTTTGCATGACTTTGCGTAAGACTTACTCCCCAACATTTGCGTTGTCCGCGAGAATGTTGTAGCTCAGATTAGCAATCTGAGCATACTTGGAGAAAGCACAGAATGCTATTCTGTGCTACACTTGCGGTTTACTGCATTATAAAGTTCCGTTCTTTTCCCGCGCCGATGCTACAAAATTTCGCAGGATGGCACGTCCGGATTTTGTCAAAATCGACTCCGGATGAAACTGCACCCCTTCTACTTTGAATTGCTTATGGCGCAGGCCCATAATCGTCCCATCTTCAATCCAGGCCGTCACTTCGAGGCAGTCCGGCAGTGTTTCGCGTTTGACAATCAACGAATGATAACGCGTCGCCGTAAAAATGTTGTAGCTCAGATTAGCAATCTGAGCATACTTGGAGAAAGCACAGAATGCTATTCTGTGCTACACTTGCGGTTTACTGCATTATAAAGTTCCGTTCTTTTCCCGCGCCGATGCTACAAAATTTCGCAGGATGGCACGTCCGGATTTTGTCAAAATCGACTCCGGATGAAACTGCACCCCTTCTACTTTGAATTGCTTATGGCGCAGGCCCATAATCGTCCCATCTTCAATCCATGCCGTCACTTCGAGGCAATCCGGCAGTGTTTCGCGTTTGACAATCAACGAATGATAACGCGTGGCCGTAAATGGGCTTTCAATATTGCGGAAGACACCCTGGTTGCCGTGGCTGATTTGTGATGTTTTGCCGTGCATCACGGTTTTGGCCCGAATGACTTCCCCGCCATAAGCCTGGCCAATGGACTGATGGCCCAAACAAACCCCCAAAATTGGAATCTGTCCGCCTAATTCGCTAATAACTTCCAATGACACTCCGGCCTCTGCCGGTGTGCAAGGCCCGGGCGAAATAATAATGGCGTCGGGGGCTAATTCACGAATTTGGGCTACTGAAATAGCATCATTGCGATAGACAACGACTTCTTCTTTCATTTCACCCAAATACTGCACTAAATTGTAAGTAAACGAGTCATAATTATCGATCATCAACAGCATGGCTTGCCTCTGTTTCTGGTTTCTGTTTGTAAAAAATGAACCACAGCCGAATCCGTCAGG
The DNA here is from genome assembly GCA_964404765.1 of uncultured Gemmatimonadota bacterium. Taxonomy (GTDB): domain Bacteria; phylum 4572-55; class 4572-55; order 4572-55; family 4572-55; genus CAYOLL01. Next base: position 1,162 of record CAYOLL010000096.1, read on the forward strand.
TGAAACTGCCAATCAATTCCCGAATCAGGACGTATAAGCCGATAAAGAGTACAAACCAGCCGAAAATCGGCTTGAGTTTTTGCCCGGAAATGCGCTTGGACTGGGCGTTGCCAATAAAAATACCGCTCACCGCCAATAAGGTGAAGCTTAGCAAAAACGGCCAGTTAATTACGGGTTGCTCACTCAGATCGCCAATAAAACCGATAATGGAATTTGAAGCAATAATCGTCAATGATGTCCCGATGGCCAGCTTCATGGGCAGTTCGGCCAAAATCACCAGAACCGGGATAATCATAAAGCCACCGCCTGCGCCAACCATACCCGTCAATAGGCCAATGAAAAAACCGCTGACAAAAATCAACGGGTAATTAAAATGTTGCGGATGATCGTCCTCTTTTTTTTCCGGCTGGCGGCCGTTACGAATCATGGCAATCGAGGCAAAACCCATTAGCAACGCGAATAAGATAAGCAGCCCCGCATTTTTGGTCAATGTCAACGAGCCAATGGATAAAATATGTTCCGGAATGGCGGGGATAATAAATTTGCGGGCAATAAATACGGCTGTGAAAGAAGGCAGAGCATAAATAACTGCCGTGCGATAACTGACCAGATCGCGCCGGATATAGGTGATCATACCGGTAAAGCTGGTGGCCCCCACCACAAACAACGAATAACCTGTCGCCTGTACCGCCGGAATATGGAACATATAAACCAGAATGGGCACGGCCAAAATTGCGCCACCCGCACCGACCAGACCCATGATCATTCCAATACAAGTTGCTGCGGCATAGCCTAAAATGGTGAGCACGTTTTCCTCTACGGTTTGGGTAAAAATGGTCGGCCTGTTCAAAGCGTCTCTGAATTGAATTTACAGCGACGGAAAATTTTTGTCAATTGTTATATGCGGGTTCAGGTTGCGAGACTGTAGGCTGAAGGCTTTTAGGGTCGCAAATAAAAAACGGTCGGCTATCGCATTTCACGATAACCGACCGCTTATTCAGATTGCACCTACAACCTAAAAGCCTACAGTCTATCCACCTATTCCCTGACAGCCTCTTCTGCACTTTTCATCTTAAGCGCCAAAGCATCACCCGGAGCAGCCAGATCAAGAGTGGTGTCGCACACGTTTACGCCATAGAAAAAGGGATTGGTAAAGTAGCGCGCAAAGCTTGTCGGCGGTTTGCAATCTAATGCTCGCAATAATTTAGCCGCGGTATTAAACCATTGCACATAACGGTTTAAATGTCCGGTGGCCTGCTTTAGATTCCAGCGACCCTTGCTGCATCGGATCAGGCTGCCGGCGTTGTACGCCGCCGCTACTTTTGGCGGGTCAAAGCCGGTCAGCGCCGCTTGATAAGCGATGTAAGCCGCCCCGGCGCGAATAGCGACTTCCGGTTTAAAAAGGTCCTGCCGCTTAAGCTTTTTATCATGCAGCACAAATTTGGCCGTCGCCGGCGCCATCTGCATCAGACCGCTATGGATTCGATTGACGGCACGGGGATTGCCCCGGCTTTCCACACCAATGGTGGCCAGAATCAATTCGGCAGGCACTTGATAGAAATTTGACCATTCGGTAATTAAATTGCCATAGTCGTTCCAAATCTTCGTCAGCGTCATGGCATCTTTTTCATCTAAAAGCTGGGTCGCCCCTTCGACTTCCAACCCATCCGGCGACAATCGCCAGGCTACACTGTTTTGAAAATGATGCAATTCCGTCAGTTGCGGCATAAACTCGAGCGGCACCATTGAAAGCCCGGCATTGTTATTGACAATGCTTTCATCGGCTTCGACGGACGCTGCACCGCCAAAAGCCAGGAACGCTCCCAAAATTACCGCCATACCCCACTGACATCCAAAAAATCGGTTACAGACTCCCATTCACACTCCTTTTGAAATCCGACTTGCTTCCGCGCCTGGAACAGATGAATCTAAAACCGCAGCCTCGGGTCGGGAAACCCGGGCAAGGATAATTTTGCTACGCAGCGCTTTGGCAAATCAATGAACGTCCCTACCGTTAAATGAGAAGGATAAACTTCAACGGCTGTAATTTCCACCCAAAACGGGAACAAATTCTATGGATTTTGTCTCCGTTGTCAAGAAGAATTTGTTGACCATGTTGTGTAAGTAGTTCATTTTTAACAGGATATGCCGCATTGAATTCTTGTTACTATTCATCCATAAAAAAGCTTTATCCGTATGAATCCGCTCTTTTAGCGTCATCCGTGTTCTATTCCGGTCACCAAACTCGCTCGCGGAGATAATCCTCATAAAAAATCTTGAACCGTGTTTGCATTTTACGCTTTGGCACATAGTCGCTCAATTGTTTGCTGACATCTTTTTCGATGTCAAAGGTGCGGAATGTGTGCTCATTATGCTGCAGCAGGAAAACCACTTGCGGCTTGGACAGCTTGCCTTCCACTTCGGCTGCGTCAAACTTGATGATCTGTCGGCCATCGGCAGTCTTCGCCGGCGCTGCTTTGGTCGTATCGACTTTGGCCGCAGTCTGGGCGAACCCGTTAGCATAAAACCCCACCACAAGCGCCGTCAAAAATAAAATTCGTCTCATGTCTATCTCCTTTCCTTTCACTTGCAAACTGAAGTTTGCTACTCCATTGCTCATTGCCCATTGCTCATTGCCTGCAATCTTTCCGCAATCTTATTCAGCCATTCGTCTTGATAGTTGCTTTCTTTGGCTTTGGCCATGACTTTTTCATAAACGCCTTTGGCTTCCTGCAGATACGGCGTGGTTTGCTCGGCCAGAGCCGCGTCGTATTGCGCTTTTTCGTCTTTGCTCAGGCCCTTGGGCCGCGGCGAATCGTTCAGCTTGCGGGCAAAGTCTTCAAACAGCAGGCCGATGCGATACGAAGCCGCAGTAGAAAGCTTTAACCCGCCTTTCAGCGCCTCGGTGTAGAGGGCCATAACTGTGCCAAATTTATCTTGCTTTTCCGCCAGCGTCTTCTCGACGGGATTCTTGACGGTCATGCGCTCGTAAGCGGGAAAGTCCAGCTCGCCCAGCATAAAGTAGGCGTCGGCCCGTCGTTCGCCGCCGATATCGGCCATCGCCACAAATTTTTCCAGAAGCGGCTTGGCGCGATCCAATTGCTGCAATTCAAAATAGGCTTTGCCCTCGGCATAAACCAGGTTGGCTTCACCGGTTTTCGTCACATCCGCGGCTTTCAACAAATTGATATTATTCAGGATGGAAGTCCAGGCCGGCGCGGCAGCGGCATTACTTGTCGCCAGGGCCAGGTACAGGCGGACGGCCTGCACGTAGGCATTGGCCCGCCGCGCATCGCCCGGATTCAGGGTCGGGATGCGGCTGTAATGTTCGGCGGCCAATTCGTCCTTGCCGCCTTTTTCCAGACACAGGGCCTCGCGCCACAACACGTTGCCCCATTCGGCATGGCTTGGAAAACTCTCCAGAAAGCGACTCCAGGTATCGGCGGCCGATTGCCACTCGCCCAGCTTCTCGAAGAGTTCGCCGGCCTGCAGCAGCGCCACACCGCCCACATCCGATAGCGGCAATTCGCGGTCAACTTTGAGCAGCAGTCGCGCCCCGGCCAGCGTGTCGCCTTTGGCCAGCGTGGACTTGGCTTGCTCGTAAAGCGCCCGCTGGGTCAGCTCGGTCGCCTGGCTTTTGCCGCCGCTTGAACCGGAACCGACTTTTTCGGCCTTGCGGAACCACGCCTCGCTATCGCTGAATTTGCCGAGTTGAAAAGCCGATTTTCCGGCTTGTAAGGTGGCCTGCTCGCGCAGATCGCGTTCAAAGTCGGAATATTCGCTGATTTTGGTGTAGACGGTCAGGGCCGCCTCATACTGTTTGGCGTTGAACAGCGCGTCGGCCCGGGCAAAAAGCGCATTGGGCAGGTGATCGCTCAGCGGATAATCTTTGGCAAAACGCTCGGCCTCGCCGGTCAATTTGGCTAAGGTCAGGCTGTCGGGGCGGCTTTCCTGCAATTGGCGATAGCAGACAATGGCGTTATAGCGTGATTCTTCGGCATGTTCGCCGCCGGGATGGGCAGCAGCCAGCTTGAGATAGGCATCGGCGGCCGCGTTCAGGTTGTTCAGCCGATATTCGCAGTCGGCCAGACGAAAAAGCGCGTCGTCATGCCGGGCGTTTTTGGGGAAGAAGGTTATAAAATCCTGATAGGCTTTGCGGGCGGCTTCCCACTTGGTTTTGACCTTGCCGGTGTTGCCGTCGCGATGCTGATCGGCGGCCATTTCCAGCAGACGTACGGCGCGCAGGCTGTCGACAGCCATCCGTAATGAATCGGCCGGATTGGCTCGCCGCCACGCACTGGAATCGCCGTAATCATAAACTAAGCGCGTCTTTAAGCGCAACTCGTCGGCGGCATTGCCATCGGTTTTGGCCTGCTCGATGCCTTCGTTGACTAAGCCGGGCGCGCGCGGATCCGTCGGGAAGCGCTCGGCAAAGACTTGAAACGCCTCCACGCCCGGCCCGTACAGGTTGCGCTGAAAAAAAGTCCGGCCCATGCGGATATAGATTTCCGGCTCGTAAGCCCGCGGTTCCTTGAGGCGGCTGAATATCTTTTCGGCGGCGCGGGCCGAGCCGTATTCGGCAAAACAGATGGCTAAATATTGCTGCGTTTCGTCCGTCACCTGCGACGGTTTGGCTCCGGCCTTTTGTTTGGCTAATTGCTTATCCATCACCGTCATCAGGATGCTGATGGCGTCGGCATAGTTGCTCAGGCGGTAATGGGTCCAGCCCAGCTTGTACAATGCTTCGTCATACAACGGGCTGGATTTGAACAGCAGCGCTTTCTTATACGCATCCAGGGCGACGCTCAACTGATCCTGCTCAAAAGCGATTTCGCCACGCCGAAAGTAGGCTTCCGGCGCAAACGGGCTGTCCGGATAATTGTCGGTAATTTTTTGATAATAATCCATGGCCGGCTGCCATTTCATCTGCTCCTGATAGCAGAAGGCCAGATGATAGTAAACATCGTCGGTGTAGGCGGATAACGGGTAACGCTTGAGAAAATCCAGATAATGGGCGATGGTTTTGGCATAGGTCTGGGTCGGCGGCTCTTCCGTACTGTTGGGATCGGCCTTGACCCGCGCCAGAAAAGCGCGATAGTCATGCGTAAAGGTTTCATTTTCCTGCTGAAAGTAAAGCGTGCCCAATTCATAATAGATGTCTTCCATCTTCTCGTAATTGGGATTGGTGTCAATGATCTTATGATAGCTGCGGATAATGTCCTCGACGGACGATCCGCCCGCCCGGGTTTGCGCCCAACCGCTGCCGATCATAAGCAGAAGACAGGATGCGAAAGACAGGATGCGGAATAAAAAACGCCGCCCGACCGAAGACGGAATGCGGTGGGAAACAGAAGACTGGACATTGTCCATTAACGATTATCCATTGTTCATTGCCTATCGATGATTGCCGGTTTCGGTTTTGGGAACAAGATGCCTCACTCGTCCAGCAGGGTTAGACGAACGGTTGCATTCTACAGGCTTGCGATCCGGGCCGGCGTCAGGCCGGTTAAGCGCATGATTTTTTCCGGTGAGTCGCCCTCCTGTTTCATGAGCCGGGCGATTTCTATTTTTTCTTCAGCTTTACCTTCGGCTTTACCTTCAATCTTACCGGTGTCATAGGCGGTTTTTACCACACCCTTCAGACTCCAATAATGAAGCAAGCCTTCTTCGTACGTTGTCCGCTGCTCTGGCTTCATGTTGGCAATCTCGGCAATATCAAATGCCTTTTGAAAGATCGGCTCATTCAGGATCTGCGGAATATGATCAAAGCTCTCCAGATTCTTCAAAAAATAGATCCACTTGTCAAAGTGCGTCGTCAGCTCATCCTCACGCTTGTTGAATAGCGGCATCTGCAAAAATCGGAAGTGCAGCTTGTCGAAAAACAAGTCGCCGTCCTGATCGCGCAGGGCCACATCCCGCCGGAACTTACGCCGCTCCTCGGCCTCGTCATACTCAAAGTCCAAAATCGCCACGAAATAGATAGCTGTCAGCTTAAAATCCCACTCGCCTTTTTCGGCCTGTTCGCGGATCGGGAAGGTGGTGTAGAAGAGGGCGCGATCTTTAAAAAAATTGATTTTCGCCTTCTGCATCTCGACAATAAAGCGCTCGCCGGTGGCGCTGAGACAGTGCAGATCGAAGATGGCTTTGCGCTCAAAAGACGTGTCCGGCAAATTCTCGACATTGCGAAAAGTCAATTCGGCTATCTGATGCCGGGCGGGCAGGAGTTGATTCAGGAAATCGACCAATAAGTCTTTGCCGCCTTCTTCGCCGAACAGTTTCTTGAAACCAAAATCGGTATAAGGATTGAGATAACGTGACATGGTTTTATCCTCCGGAACGGGGAGTCTGTTTTTCGCGTTTTCCTGGCTTCATGCCAACTTGGGTTCTATATCTACGGTATTGTCATTCCCGCGCTTTTTTAGCGGGAATCCACGCTGGATGCCCGATAGAAACATTCGGGCATGACACCGTATTTTTGATCGCAAGTTAGCATCAGAACACCCTCAAAGGTAATGCGCCGCTGTTTTTTTGTCAACGAAAAATCAGGCAGGGGTCAAAGGGTGTTGCGTCGGGCGCACCGGAGAGAGTCCAGTCCTGCTCCTATGATCGGTGTAAGCCGGTCCGAAAAGCGCGTCAAGGGCCCGGCATTTTAGTAGGTCAGCCGAACGATCTCCGGGCTTTTTTGCGCGTCCGGTTAGCCCTTGTTCCCAAACACCGGTTTGAGAAGGTCTTTGCGCGGGAAACTCCGGTTTCTCATAATCGTCAGGACTTGGAAGGTTAAGTTGTTTCCAAACCGCGTTAGCGGCGCCACTGCGTATGTTTATAGAAAAAACGACCATCCTATCCTTTGTTTCAACCGCATAGCGGTGGCATGTTCCGGATAAAGGCACATATCACCGCTATGCGGTTTTGAACGAAAGTGAGCAGTTTTTTGCTTCCAAGTATAAGCTCTATCTGCCTTCGGAAAAGGAATTAGCCGAAGCCGTCAATCGGGAAAAATCGTTCATTCTGCGGGAGAGATGGCTGTTTTACGTTGAGTGATGCTATTTTTTGCCGTCAATGTGCCACGAACTGTTCTCAGCCTAAAAACAGGCGCCGTAATTCCGGGGTTGGGATGCGGCAGGATTCCTGTTTGCCGAACCAGCGATAACGATTCCGCGCAATCCAGCGATAGACGGCATCGCGCATAAAGGGCGGCATAAGAATCCCGCCAAAGAAAATCGGCCAGGGCCACCGCAACTGTTTGGCAATGCGCAGCGCCGCTGTCGAGTCGGTAAAGACACGTTCATTTTCGATTAAAACGATGCTTTCCAAATGGTCTGGGCGCAAATGATGGCGGCGCAGCAACTCGCGACCGAAGTCTGACTGCAAGGCGGCAAAACGAAACCGCTGCTGCGGGTCGCGCTCAATGATGAAATTGACGCTGCCATTGCACAGATTACAAACGCCGTCAAACAGGATGATGGGGTTGGACATTTGATCGACCTCTGCATCTATGATGGTCAAGCGTTCTTGTTGTTCAATATTTTTAGCCCGTTTTGACAAACGCGGCGGTCGATCTTTGTCGCTGATGATCGCATGGCAGGCTTATATTTGGGCGCTTGTTTGCCCGATGATTTTGAAATTCAGGTTACGGCGCGATGAACAGCGAACTCCATTGGCGGGCAACCATGTCCAAAGCTTCCGCCGGATCCTTGCCGTTCATCAGCACCAGTTGATATTGAACATTCAGCTCCCCCAGCAGTTTATGGCCGTCGGCAATAATCGGTCGGTTCCTCGCCGTCTGTATTTGTTCGTAAAAGCCTTGCAGGAGCGCATTTTTCTTAACATCCTCATCCAGGTAGGTTGATCGGCGGGTCGGCAGAAGATTGTTCTGCAAGGCAAACTCTTTTTGTTGGGCCGGCAAGCTGAGGTAATGAATGAAATTATAGGCGGCATCCGGACGAGAACAAGAAGCGCTGATGGCGTAGTTATGCCCGCCGACCGGAGAGCCGCTGCCGACGGGTCCTGCCGGGATTTTCGCAATTCCCAGATTACCCGGATCATGGCTAAACTGGAGACCGGTCAAAATATCGGCGGTGGCCCACGGCCCGCTGAAGATCATGGCAAATTTACCTTCTTTAAAGCCTTTGATGATAAACTCATACTCATTGCTTTGCGAAATATCAGTTGTGGGCGGCACAACTTTATGCAGTCGGTTTAAATCCAGAACAAATTGCAGCGCCTGGACAGACTCCGGCGAGTTGATGACCACTTTGCCGTTCGACTGAATTAAATCGCCGCCAAAGCCCCAAATAAAAGGCAACAAATAATAGGCGTCACGATTGGAAAGCACGAAGCCATAACGCCCGTTCGCAAGATTGGTATGGGGTTTGGCTGCCTGAATCAACGCTTCAAATGTGGCCGGCGGCTCCGGAACCATCCGTTTATTGTACAGCAGCGCCAGGCAATCGGTGACTTGCGGCAGGCCCCAGATTTTGCCCTGATATTGACAGCTTTTAAAGGGCGCTTCCAGAAAATCGACCCGATCTCCCTGATTGATTCGCACATCTAAGGACTGCAAAAAACCGGATTTGACAAACGCCGGCAGCCAGGTAATCTCGCAGCGAAAAATATCCGGCAGATGTTTTTCTTTGCCGGCCGCGTTAATTTTGTCAAATGCCTGCCAAAAGTCAACCGCCGTCAACTTAATCTGCACATCGGGGTTACTGGCTTCGTAGCGGCGCACCAATTCTTCCAGCGTCTTTGTTTCCTGGACATTATGGGTGTGCCAGAACTCCAAAACGGTGACCGGTTTCTGGTCGGTTTTTCCGCAAGATGCGCCCAATAACAAGCCGCACACCATCAAACACAATATGAGTTGCTTTTGCATTCGGAATCCTTTCATTGGTTCGCTGCAAGCGCTTTTCATAAGACCTCCACCACAATCATCGTTACATCGTCGAATTGCTGGCCGTCACCGGCAAAAGCGTGCAGCGCCTCCTTGACTTGCTGAATGATGGCTTTGGGCGGCTGTTCGGCAATCGTCAGCAACAATTGGCGCAGCCGTTCATCGCCGTAGGCTTCCTGTTCCGGATTGGTCGCTTCGGTCAGGCCGTCGGTGTAAAAAACAAGCTTGTCGCCCTTTAAGAGACGGTAGGGCATTTCCTCAATTTTTTCAGCAAAATCGGCGGTCTTGGTCAGGCCCAGGGCCAGCCCGGCCGGTTCCAGCGGCAGCAGTTGACCTTCGCGCAGCAGCAACACCGGTTCGTGACCGGCGCGGGTTAGTTCCAGCATCCGCCATTTTATGTCAATCACCGCATAAGCCAGGCTGACAAACTGGGAGCGATCCCAATTATGGTAGATGACATCGTTGGCGTCCATCAACATTCGCTTGGGCGAACGCATCATGCGGGCCAGCGTCTGAAAAATCCCCTTGAGCTCGGCCATGTGAAAAGCTGCGCCGATGCCCTTGCCCGATACGTCGGCAATGATAAAGCCGGTGCGGTCGCCGCCCAACGGAATGATGTCGAAATAGTCGCCGCCCACATCCATGGCCGGCATAGACAGCGTGGCGATTTCCAAGCCGGGCGCTTCCGGAGTTTGGCTGGGCAGCAGGCTCATCTGCACTTCGTGGGCCAGTTCCATTTCGCGGGCCAGGCGCTGACGCTCATGCTTGTCGGTCGTATCTTCCAGCAGGATAACGATGGCTTCCGGGCGGCGCTCGGCTTTGCTGAAGAGGAGCCGAAAGCCCTCCTGCAACATCTTCAGCAGCGTAATTTTAGCGACCAGAAAAACGACCCGGCCATCCGGGCGGGTATACCAAAACTCCAGCTCTTCAAGCTGCGACTGATGCGCATATACTCGCTCAATGGCAGCCGACAGACCGATTTCATCGGCGTTAGAAAAATAGCGGGTTAAGGGCAGGCTATGATTTAGCGCAATTTCTTCCAGGCCCAGGATCGTCCGGGCCGGATCATTGGCCAGCATCGCGCCTTGTCGAGTCAGGATAAACATGCCGACCGGCAGATTTTCCACGATGCCTTTGGCGTAGTTGGAAGCCAGGGTAAACAACATACTCATCATCAATTCATTGGAGACCAAATGCGCCCCGGTCAGCAATAGTTTGAGCTCCTTTTCGCTAAAGGCATCGGCCTGAAAGGAATTGACATTCAGGATGATATGCTGAAAGGCACGGTTATGGGTGCTGAGTTTGTCTTCCAGGTCCACTTCCGTATTGATTGGCAGAAATACGACGGTTCGATAGCCGGTTTTTTCAAAGATATCACGCAGCAAGGGTTGCTCGCATTGTTCGGCATCCAGCGAGTACAGGGCTTTCTGATCGCTATACGCCTTTGTCACCGCGGCGGCGGCCCACAACGGCAGGCCATTGCTCAGCAGCGCCGGATCAAAGTCGAAGATAAACTCGCGCTGCCACTCTTTGGCATCCGCGGCCAAAAAAGCCAGGCTGTCGGCATTAAACATTTTGCGCAAATAGCGATACAGCCGCTCGATCATCTTCTCGCTGTCGAACAGGGCGGAGAAATCGCTTTCGGCCAAAAATTGATTGACGGTCTTTTCGGCTTCGCCGTTTTCTTTTTCAGCAGGCTTCATGGATGTCCTTTCGAGTTTTAAAGCTTCTCATGGTAAATTTTTGGACGCGCCATCTGCAATGCGCAATTCCACAGTTCAAAATAACAAAAGCTCGCTCGACTGTCAAGTCAAGAGGGCTTTGGTCACTTTTTAATAATGTTTAGGGTCAGTGTCGGCAACGCAAGACCGGGCGGAGCTTAAAATTTATTGACAAACATCAACCAAAGCCCTATTATCAACAGGCAAATTATCCCTTTCAAACATCTTATCTACAAGGTTACCTTCAAGCTGGTTTTATGAGAAATTTACTGCCTCATTTTATCCAGGAACAGTATCTCCGCAAAAACTACGAAGGACAATTTTCGGCGCATACGCTTTTCATTGACATTTCCGGTTTTACGAACATGACGGAAACGCTGATGCAGCGTGGAGATGTAGGCGCAGAAATTCTTTCAGCCATCCTCAATAAAATCTACAATCCGATTCTTGATGTCATTTATAAGCGCGGCGGCTTTGTTTCTACATTTGCCGGCGACGGCTTTACGGTTATTTTTCCCCAAACATCGGGGAGTTCCGCTGAAGTTCGGAGTTGTTTGTATGCGCTATTTTCGGCCCGAAAAGTTCAGGCGACATTTAGACGGCACGGCAAGCAAAAAACTCGTTTTGGCGATTTTCAACTGAACGTAAAAGTCGGTCTTTCGTGGGGATCGGTCGAGTGGGGCATTGTCGGTGACGAAAGCAATCGGATGTATTTTTTCCGTGGGGAGGCGATTGACAATTGTGCCCGATCTGAGCATCAGGCCGGCGAAGGCGACATCGTTTTGGATGATCGTATTTGGTCACAAATTGTGCAACAACCGATCCTTTTGGAGAGCCTGACACCGGGGTATTATCGTCTGATTAAAACGCCTTTCGACACCGAGCCCATTGAGCGTCGGAAACCGCAAACCGGCAGTCAGGCCTTAAAAGAGCTGCGGTCCAGACGAAGCCCGATTCGCCCGGCAGTTGTGCGCTGTTTCATACCCAAATCTGTTATAGAATTTAAACAGGCCGGTGAGTTCCGTAATGCCGTATCGGTTTTTATCGCCATTCAGGGCCTTTCCACCACTGCGGATATTGATGCTTTTGTCGCGCTGTTGAACGAGCAGAAGCGGCATTTTTCCGGTTATTTTAACAAAATCGATTTTGGCGATAAAGGCGGCATTGCCCTGCTCGTTTTTGGCGCGCCGATATCCTACGAAGATAATGTAGATCGTGCGCTTGGCTTTGTTTTGGCCGCAAAAAAAGGCAGCGCGGCCCATCCATCGCTTAAAATCCGCATCGGCGTAACATACGGCACCGTCTATGCCGGGATCATCGGTGGGAAAAAGCGCTGTGAATATACGATCATCGGCGACATTGTCAATCTATCGGCCCGCATGGCGATGCAGGCCGAGCACGGCGACATCTGGCTATCCGAAAATGTCCGCAAACATGCCGGTGACCGCTATCTGATCGAATTCATCAATAATTTGGGATTTAAAGGCAAAAAAGGTAAAATTCCGGTCTATCGGCTCGTCAATTTTAAGGACGCCAAGCAACGATTATACGAGGGGGAAATGGTTGGCCGCCGGGTCGAGCTTAAACAGTTGCTTGATTTTGCCGCCCCGATTTTTAACAGCCGGCTTGCCGGCATGGCCTGTATTTGCGGTGAAGCCGGTATGGGCAAAACACGGCTGGCTTATGCCGTGCGAGAGGAATTGACCGCCGCTTCCAGCGTGATTTGGTTAGACTGCCCGGCCGATCAAATTTTGCGTAAACCTTTTAATCCATTTAACCACTTTTTACGGAATTATTTTGAGCAATCATCGGAAAAAAGTCCGGGCGAAAATAAAGCAGCCTTTGAGCGGATTTATGGGCGGTTATTAAGTGAAATTGCCCGGATTGGCTTGCGTGGCTCGGTATCGCCCCTGTCGGATCTGATAGCCGGGCTAAGCCGGACGCAGTCGGTTCTGGGGGCCTTGCTGGGTCTGTATTGGCCAGGCTCGTTGTATGCCCAGTTAGATGCCAAAGGGAAATATGAAAACACTCTGACGGCGCTCAAGACATTTATTCTATCGCTGACTTGTTTTGGCCCGGTTGTCTTGCAGTTGGATGATGTGCATTGGATTGATAGTGATTCCAAACAATTTTTGACGATTTTGGCCCGTAATATTGAAAAATACCCGCTTTTTATTTTGACTACCATGCGCTATGCCGATGACGGCAGCCGACCACAAATTGAGCTGCCGGAAATTCCGACCGTTACCGTTGATTTGAGCGTTTTGTCCGGCGCCGATGTGCGTTTGATGGCCGAGAAGCAACTCCAGTGCCCCATTACCGACGAACTCAATGAATTGCTATGGCATAGAAGTCAGGCCAATCCCTTTTATGTCCAACAATTTTTGCATTACTTTCGCGAAAATCATCTGCTCAAAAAAAACGGCGGATGCTGGCACTTGCAGACAACTCGGCTGGAGCTGCCGACGACGATTCACTCCATCTTGATTGCGCGCATTGACCGGCTGACCCAGCAAGTTAAGGAAGTCGTCAAAGCCGCTGCGGTGATTGGCCGCGAGTTTGAAGTACGCGTTCTGTCCAACATGCTAAATCAGGAAATCGGGCAAGATGTTTACACTGCGGAACGCGAGCAAATCTGGACCATCGTAACAGAGTTGCAGTGCATGTTTAAGCACGCCCTGCTAAGGGATTGCGCCTATCAAATGCAATTAGAATCGCGGCGGCGTGAACTGCATCGGCTGGCTGCAGAGACGATTGCGCGGCTGTATGCCGAAAATCCGGGCGATAAATATGCCGATCTGGCCTTGCATTATGAAAAAGCCGAATTGATCGACCTGGCGTTGACTAATCTGGAAAAAGCCGGTGATCTGGCAAAAGCATCTTATAAAAACAATCAGGCGCTTCAATTCTATGACCGCTTTTTGAAGCTGCTGCCACTCGCCCAAATGAACCAGCGCGACCGCTTGCGCAAGCATATCGAAACACTTCTCAATCACGGCCAAATTGAGGAACTGATTGGCGTCTGGGATCAGGCGGAAAAAACATTCCGTGAGGCTCTGGAAACTTCGCAGCAGTCCAATAACAAGCCGCTGACGGCCAAATCTTTTGGCTGTCTCGGCCAATTATTGCGTCAAAAAGGTCAACATGCGGAGGCGCTGGAATGTTATCAGCATCAATTACAATTGTCGCTCAAGGCAGGTCAAAAATCCGACTTGGCAGGCGCATATCGCAACCTGGGCGCCCTTTATCTCAGCCAGAGCAACCCTAACGCCGCCATTGAGTATTTGGAAAAAGGGTTGGCGATTGCCGAGGCATGTGAAGACAAAAACAACATCTCCAAAATTGTCAATGACATGGGCATTGTGCACGAATTGCGCGGGGATTATGACAGTGCGGTGAATGCCTATGAGCGCCGCCTGACTATTTGTCGGGAATTGAATGATAAACGAAACATTTCCATTATTACTGCAAACATCGGGGTGCTGCATTATAGCCGGGGCAGTTTTGATTTGGCCATGCGCTGTTTTCAGGAAGCGTTAAGTCTGAGCGAGGAAATCGGCGACAAAATGGTGAATTCCTTTGCTGTCGGCAATATGGGCGCTATTTTAGCCGAGCACGGCAAATTTGACGAAGCGATGAGTTGCTTCCAAAAAAAGCTGGCCTTAAGCGAAGAGCTTGGCGACCAAAATGAAGTTGCCGCTGCCTTTTTAAACATGGGTCATATCTACAAAGATACCGGACAGTTGAAAGATGCGATGGGCAGCTTTGAAAAAGCGAGGCTGTTGTTTGAAAAAATAAACGGAACGCTTTTTTTGTCCGCCACTTATGCCGAAATTGGCGATATTTATATGGAATCAAAAGCGTTTGATTTCGCCGCAGAGTTTTATGATCGGGCAATTGAAATCGCCAGCGGATTAGAAAGCAAATATTTTTTGGCCGACTATTTTTTGCGCAAAGCAGAGCTATTCATTTTGACTATGAAAACGGATCAGGCCGAGCTTCAGCATCAGGCCGGAACTAAGCTGGCCGAAGCGCTAAGCAACCAGGCATTCTTGTTTAAAAGCAAGTTGATCGCCGCGCAACTAAAGTTTCAATATGGCGATAGCGCGACGGCTACGCAGATGTTGAACGAGATATTAAAGGATTTGTCCCAAGCCGCCGATATCGCGCAAACGTATTACACGCTTTGGCGGATCACCGGCCAGGAATACGACCGGTCCGAAGCCTTAGTGCACTATCAGGCTTTGTATCAGGAAGTTCCGCGCTATGAGTACTTAAAGCATTTGAAGGAACTGGCCGGGTAAAACGTTAAGGATCGTGAGATTTATATGGAAACCGCTGCCTTAAAATATATGGGAAAGAAGCTCGCCCAATTGCAGGACGAGTTTCAGATTCAGTATGCGCTGGTTTATTGGGTGGAGCAGGATATTTCAGTGGTCTACCCGTCCTATACTAAAATCGACATAAGCCAGTTGTACCACGTTATACAGAAGAGCAGTGAGCATTCGTTTATCAACAAAAGTTTTTTTCCGGGGAACGCCGAAAGATGTTTGGTTGAGCGAATTGAAGCCGGGGGCAGTTTTGTTGGCTTTGTCGCTATTGCCGGGAGTCCGCGCGCCTTAGAAGTAAAGTCGCTGAACAAATCGTTGCATGAAGCAAAGCAATTAGCCGCGGTCATCGCTTTATGTGATAAAATTAAGCGCCGCTCGCTCGAAAAATGGAAGCAGGAGACGATCATGATGGGCGTCGATCCTGCTTTTGTCGCCATGGTTCACCGGCTGGAGCAGCTTACAAACGCCCAAAAGACCATTTTTATCACCGGCGAAAGCGGCGTGGGCAAAGAAGTTTTTGCTCGTTCGATCTATCTGTTGGGGCAGCGATTTGGCAAGCCCTATGTCTCGGTTAATTGCGGGCAATTCCAGGATGAACACCTTCTGATCAGTGAGTTGTTTGGCCACAAACGCGGCAGCTTTACCGGGGCGGCCGCAGATCGCAGAGGCGTATTTGAAACCGCCAATACCGGCGTGATTTTTTTGGATGAAGTTGCCGAATTATCTCTTAACGCCCAGAAAATGCTGCTGCGGGTTATTGAATATGGCGAAGTCCGGCCGCTTGGCGCTGAAAAAACAATTCATGTTGATGTGCAGATTATTTCGGCGACCCATCGCGGCTTGGAAGATATGATTAGTGATGATAAGTTTCGCGAAGATTTATACTATCGCCTGAATGTTTTGCCGTTACAGATTCCGCCTTTGCGGGAGCGACGGGAAGATATTCTCATTCTGCTGGACTATTTTTTAAACAAATTGAATGTAGAAAGAGCGGTTCAAAAAGAGTATCATCCGAATGTTATCGAATACTTTCAAAATTACTCTTTTCCGGGTAATGTGCGTGAGTTAAAAAATATCGTGGAGACGGGTTTCTGGCTAAGCAATCAGCATATTATTGCCTTAGATGATATGACCACAAAAATCAAGAGGCTGCGGGGCCGGCGCAACGAAGATGTCTTTATGAAAACGGTTCTGCAGCACTACGCCCGCATGGTTGAGGAGCAGGAAAGTTTTTGGACGGCGGTGCGGGAACCCTTTCTTAATCGTGACTTAAACCGCCGCGAGGTCAAGGCTATCCTTACCGAGGGTCTTAAAAAAGCCAGAAATTACAAAGAACTCATCGCTGTTTTTAATGTCGAGCCCCAAGATTACAAGAAATTTTTGAACTTTTTGCAAGACCACGATCTCAAGCCGGATTTGGCAACATAATTCTGACTGGGGTCAGAATTATGTCCGACGCCGGTCAGAATAGCTTAACTTATTTAGCTGATTAGCGTTAGCGTTTAAATAACATAATTTTTTTCAAAAGGCCGGGCATAAATGTCCGGCCTTTTTCTTTTTCCGGAGATGACACCGCGCTCGAAATAGACCCGTAATTTGTTTACCTATAATATTTTATACGCTTATGCCCTTGTGGCTAAAATCCGGCACCGTTTTTGTTATACAAATACTCAGACATAACATGTCAATAGAAGCTGAGTCGCTGATGTAAAAACAAACTCTTTGGAAAGGGGATTCAAATGAAAAAGCTTAAAATAACTGCTGAATCGATGCTGATTGTCCTGTTGCTGATCGCTTCGCCGGCTACATCGTTATATGCTGAAGCTACGAATCATTATCGGGACAATAACCTGTGGGATGGCGCACAAATTGACATAAACGATGCTAAAGACAATGATGTCGCCGATTTGACAATTTCTGCCGGTGTTTATCAAGGCTGGGCCGGTTTGACCGCAGTGGTTGTTAAAAATGCGCACCCGGATTTTGGCGATGCTGCCGGTTTTTGGTGGAATCTGCATACGCAAGGCAATGTGGATTGGCGCGGCACTTTGACCCTGTATTATAATGAAAACGATTTGAACGGTATTCCGGAAAATGAGTTGACACTAAATCATTACAACGGGACAACTTGGGTCAATATGGGCGGCGTTATCAACACCAATGCCAATACGATTTCTGTCGAAGTGGGCAAAGATGACTTTTCGCCTTATGTGGTCAGCCGTATCATTCCGCCGAGCATTATCGCTCCTGTGGATGAGCCGACCTCGTTGAAAAGCACGGGAAAAGCGACGATTGCCGAAACGCAAAAAATGAACTTGAGTGTTGTCGCCTACCCGAACCCCTTTAGCGAACGGACGACCATCTCTTTCACACTAAACGCCACGGAAAATGTATCACTGGCCGTGTATGACATGAGCGGCCGCTTAGTCAGGAACTTGCTGACCAACGCCTCGTATGCCGACGGTGTGCACCAGATCACCTGGGATGGCACTTCAAATGCCGGAACACGCGTCAGCAACGGCGTCTACCTGTATCAACTACAAGCGGGCAGCCGGTTGCAAACCGAGCGAATGATGATGACCCGTTAAATAAATATAGCCTCCCTTTCCTCCCTTCATCACACGCGCAGTGTTGTAAAAGACACTGTGCGTTTTTCATTTGGGGGAACAGCGCTCGTTTTAAAAACCCTTGACAATCCGCCAAAACCGTATAAATTAGCCGCCGTTTGATAAATTTGTCCTTTTAAAACCGATCCGGCGAGGTCGGCAAGGGATGCACATCATGAAACGACGATTCTTTTCGACATATAAATTTGAGCTATGCCCATTTGCGCCCCGCCGGGGTTGTGGATGGGCTTTTTTATTTTCGGCGGCGTACAAATTTCAGGAGTGCAAAATTTTTAATTTTGCGTTCCGACCTCGAAATTTCGCAAAAATAAATTTTTGCACTCCATCTTATCGAAAGGAAGCGTTATGCTCAAGCGCTTTATTTGTCTCATTTTGATTGCCGCGCTGCCAGCCTTGCAAACCGGCTGTATCACCGTAAATCCCAAGCGACTCAGCATAACGTCCGACGCTAATATTGGGATCAAGCCTCCGCTTGCCGCCGGTGTAACGGAAGCGCTTCGGCAAAAATTTGAAGCTGCGGCTCAGGGCAAAACGCCGCTGGTCATCAAAACAAAGGGTGGCGCAACCTACGAAGTCGCCGCGTACACCGTCGAAAATGGCACACTTACCGGTCATCTGAGCGATCCAAAACAGACCTACATCGCTCTACCGTTGAGCCATATTGCCAAAGTCAACGGGCAAAAAATTCAAGGCGGGTTGGGTGACACCGAGACAAAATTGCTATTGGCAGTCATAGGCATTCCGGTTACGATTGTAGTTTTGAAGTACTTGGCCGAGAGCCTCGTTGGCGCCGCCGGAACCGGGTGGGCACAGTAGTATGAATCAAAAGTATGTCAGAATTTTATCCACGCATATACGTGTGTTTTCCGCGTTCTATTTTTCTCTTATCGAAAGGAGGCGATATGTTCAAACGGCTCATCTGCCTGATTCTCATCACGGCGTTGTTGGTTTCGCAAACCGGTTGCGCTGTGACTACGCCAAAGCAACTTCGAGAAAATTTTGATATATCGGCCAAAAAGAAAACGCCAATCGTTGTGATCACAACAACCGGCCAAGAATATGAGTTGAATTCGTATACCATTGAGAAAGGTTATCTTGTCGGAAAATTCGGCCCGGCCGATGGCACCCTTCGCGTGCCGTTGCATTACATCAAAACCGTCAATGGAACCAAAATTACCAATCCGATAAATTGGCCCTTAACCATAGGTTGTGTGACGCTGAGTCTTGCCGGAATCGGAGGGCTCGCTTTTTATATTATCATGAGCAATGCTGAAATTGGTTACTAATCGTATTTGTCAATTCACAGGAATTCCGCAAAAATGAATTTTTGCACTCCGGATCACTTTTAACAAGGAGCATTCATGTCCGAAACGATCATTATGGATTCAAAAGCGATGCACCGGGCCTTAGTCCGGATTGCCCACGAGATTGTGGAGCGCAATCACGGCACGAAAGACCTGGCCATCATCGGCATCAAGCGCCGGGGCGACCATTTGGGCCGGCGGGTGCAGGGTTACATCAAGGATATCGAGGGCGTCAGCGTGCCGTTCGGGGCGATGGACATCGCCTTGTATCGGGACGATTTTCAGAAAGGCCGCCATCAGCCGATTATTCACCAGACGGTGATCAATTTTGATATCAGCGGCAAGATTATCGTGCTGGTGGATGACGTGTTGTATACCGGGCGCACCATCCGCGCCGCGCTGAGCGAGCTGATTGACTTTGGCCGCCCGCGCGAAATTCAATTGGCCGTGCTGGTCGACCGCGGCCACCGTGAAGTGCCCATTCGCGCCGATTATGTCGGCAAAAATATTCCGACCCAAAAGACGGATAATGTGACCGTCCGGGTTAAAGAAATCGACACGGAAGACCTGGTTAAACTGGAGGTGAAGGCATGAGCGACGAATTCCCCACCGCCCGGCTGAGTCAGCGCAGTCTGCTGGACTTGTGCTATCTCAGCGCGGACGACATTCATTTGATCCTGGATACGGCCAAAAGTATGCTGGAAGTGATGAATCGCCCGGTCAAAAAAGTGCCGACGCTGCGCGGCCTGACCGTGGTCAACCTGTTTTTCGAAAACAGCACCCGGACGCGCATCTCGTTTGAATTGGCGGCCAAACGCCTGAGCGCCGATGTGCTGAACTTTTCGGCCAGCACCAGCAGCGTCAACAAAGGTGAGACGCTGATCGACACGGTCAAAAACATTGAAGCCATGGCCGTGGACATGTACATCATGCGCCATTCCTGCACCGGCGCGCCGCACTTTATGAGCAAGCACGTCAAAGGCCCGGTCATCAACGCCGGCGACGGGACGAACGCTCACCCGACGCAAGCGCTGCTGGACATTGCCACCATCCAGGAAAAGCTGGGCACGGTGGAAGGCAAGCGCGTCACCATTGTCGGCGATATCCTCAACAGCCGCGTAGCCCGCTCCAACATCTACGGCCTGCTGAAATTGGGGGCCAAAGTGGCGGTCTGCGGCCCGGCTACGCTGATTCCGGCCCATATCGACCGGATGGGCGTCAAGGTCTATACCAGCATTGACGAGGCTATTCAGAACTCGGACGTGCTCAACATTTTGCGGATTCAACTGGAGCGGCAGCAGGGCGCACCGTTCCCCGGCGTCCGCGAGTATGCTTTGCTCTACGGCGTGACCCGGCAGCGGCTGGCCAAAGCCAATCATGATATTTTGATCATGCATCCGGGGCCAATCAACCGCGGCGTGGAGATCGAGCCGGAAGTCGCCGACGGGCCGTATTCGGTGATTCTCAAACAAGTGACCAATGGCGTGGCCGTGCGCATGGCCGTGCTTTACCTGATCGCGGGAGGAATGTAAGATGAACGTAACGCGAATTCGCGGCGGCCGGGTGATCGATCCGGCCAACCGCATGGACGAAGTGCGTGACCTGTGGCTTGTTGATGATAAGATTGCCCTGACCCATCCCCAACAGGACGAAGAAACGGTGATCGAGGCCGGCGGGCTGGTGGTCGCGCCCGGTCTGCTCGACATCCATGTCCATTTTCGGGAGCCGGGCCAGGAAGGCAAGGAGACGATCAAGAGCGGCAGCCGGGCGGCTGTGGCCGGCGGTTTTACAACTGTGGCCTGTATGCCCAATACCGAACCGGCCATTGACACGCGCGATACCGTGCGCTTTGTGCTGGATCGGGCCAAAGAGGCCGATTTGTGCCGGGTTTTTCCCATCGGCGCGATGACCAAAGAGCGCAAGGGCAAGCAAATGGCCGAAATCGGCGACCTGGTGCTGGCCGGCGTGGTGGCCGTTTCCGACGACGGCAACTGCCTGATGGACAGCGGCCTGATGCGCTGGATCATGCAGTATTCCAAGATGTTCAACATCGCGGTCATTCAACATGCCGAGGATCACAATCTGACCGGCAACGGCGTGGTGCACGAAGGTCTGGCGGCCACGGAAATGGGCTATCGCGGCATGCCCGGCGTGGCCGAAGACATCATTGTCGCCCGCGACATTATGCTGACCGAGGTGACCGGCTGCCATCTGCATGTGGCCCATGTTTCCACGGCGCGCTCGGTGGAGCTGATTCGCCAGGCCAAGCAGCGCGGCTTGCCCGTCACTACCGAAGTGACGCCGCATCACTTTACGCTGACCGACGAAGCTATCCGCACGTATGATACCAATATGAAGATGAAGCCGCCGCTGCGTTCCGCCGAAGACGTGGCCGCGCTTAAGGCCGGCTTGATCGACGGCACGATCGACTGCATTGTGACCGATCACGCCCCACACGCCTCGCACGAAAAGTTTGTGGAGTTTGACTTTGCGCCGTTCGGCATCACCGGGCTGGAAACATCGCTGGGTCTGGTCATGCGCGAGTTGGTCAAGCCGGGCCTGCTGTCGCTCAATCAGGCCATCGCCCTGATGACCCATCAACCGGCGCAGATCATCCGCCAACCGTTGGGCACGCTGTCTGACGGCGCGCCGGCCGATGTGACGATCTTTGACCCCAACGCCGAATGGGTTGTGGACGCCGATAAGATGTACTCCAAAGCGCACAATACGCCTTTTGGCGGCTGGACGTTGTATGGCAAGATCGCGAAGACAATTGTGGGCGGGAAGGTGAAGTTTCCGTTTTAATGCAGGAAACCTTGCGAAGGTTAAACTTGCCACGGAGTCAATATTTTCAAGGTTCGCTGAACTCCCGGCGTGAGCCTTCGCAAGGTTGTTTTGTGAAAGTGTGGAAAACCTTGCGAAGGTTAAACTTACCGCGGAGTCAATATTTTCAGGATTCGCTGAACTCCCGGAGTGAACCTTCGCAAGGTTGTTTTGTAAAGGATTTAAAGGATTTAGAAATAGTAAGAGCCGGGCGTGGCTTAACTGCGCCCGGCTTTTTTTATTAGCATCGGATATCGGACGCTTCAAAACCTCTGCGTGAGTAGGGTAAAAAACTTAGTTTGAATTATTCATCACAGAGACACGCAGAACACGGAGAAAAAAGAATAAAGGGTTGGCGCGGTTGCAGTCGAAAATTCATTTTATAGAATTAAAATCGAAAAACGTATTCCGTATTCCGAGGAGGCCGGCCCCTTAGCCCAGGTTCCGCGCTGTAGCACTCGGATCCTTATTTCATGCGGATCGGA
>CAYOLL010000097.1:0-22985 GCA_964404765.1 uncultured Gemmatimonadota bacterium
TGGCCAAGTTTGTTGAACAGCATCCGGAGTCGGAGCTGTTTGCCGGTCTGGAAAGCACCGGCGGTTATGAAAACAACTGGCTGGGCAGCTTGCGCCGCTACCAGGCCAGTTTGCCGTTGCAAGTGGCGCGGCTCAATCCAGCCGGGGTCCACGCCTACAACCGGGCCAATCTGAAGCAGGTCAAGACCGACGCGCTCAGCGCCCGCAGCGTGGCCGAATACCTGATCTGTCACCCGGAAAAAGTGACCTATCAGAAGCAGGACGACCTGGCCGAGTTGCGCAAACAGTGGACGCTGCACAGTCTGCTGGTCAAACAACAGACACAACTCTACAATCAACTGGAACGGCTGATGTATGAAGCCTGCCCGGAGTTGCTGTCTTACTGCAAGAACGGTCAGCCCAAATGGGTGTTGAGCCTGCTGTTGAAATACCCGACCAGCGCCCAATTAGCCCGAGCCAAAGTCGCCGGCGTCGACAACATCCCCTACGTCAGCAAAACGCGCGCCGTCGAACTGATCGCCGCCGCCAAACAAAGTGTGGCCGCCGCAACCGGCGCGTCATGGCTCAGGTGGTCACCACCACCGTCAGCCAACTGGTGCATCTGGCCGAACAAATCGACGCGCTGGCCGGGCAGTTGTCTGAAAACTGCGATTGGGAAGAAATCGTTATTTTGACCACCTTCAAAGGCATCGACCGTTTGGCGGCCATCGGTCTGATGCTCGAGATTCAAAGCATTGCCCGTTTTCCAGACGCCAAAAAGCTGGCAGCCTTCTTTGGGCTCAATCCGATTTGGGAGCAAAGCGGGGACGGCACAACCCAAACCCGTATGAGCAAAAAGGGCCGCAAAGCGCCACGCCGACTGCTGTTCATGGTGGCTTTGAACGCCATCCGCTTTAACCCGCTCATTAAAGAAGTCTATGAGCGGCATGTTAAAAACGGCATGCCAAAACTGGCGGCTGTCGGCGTGTGCATGAACAAAATTGCCCGCATCCTCTACGGCATGCGCAAGCACAAAAAACCGTTTGATCCGGCCATTGATCAGGCCAACCAAACAAAGTCCGTCCCGGTCAAAGCCAAAACCCCGGTTGAGGATAAAAACCGCCGCTTTCAAGCCCCGGATGAAACTGCGCCCATTTCCGCACGTCAGGCCAAAAAACGCGCCTTGCACACGCCGGCCGTGCCGGTTGAAGCGGGCTCGCCGGCAACCGTCACCCAACAACTTGAGGCCATCGCAACCGAC
Source organism: uncultured Gemmatimonadota bacterium (assembly GCA_964404765.1). Taxonomy (GTDB): domain Bacteria; phylum 4572-55; class 4572-55; order 4572-55; family 4572-55; genus CAYOLL01. Next base: position 1,241 of record CAYOLL010000097.1, read on the forward strand.
CCCAAAGAAGCGCCCGCCTCTCAGCCGATGGTCAAAAAATCGTTGGCAATGGCGAACCGTCCGGCCAAAAAACAACCACAGGTGACGCCGCCGGTCGTGCCAAAAACAACTCCGGCGGCATTATTGCTTGAGCCCGGTTCAATCGAAAATCAACCGGTAACTGCCATGCCCGTCGCCACACCCTCAACCCCATTGGGACAAGAGAAACAACCGGCCAAAAACGCCCCAGTGGAAGAAAATGAAAAAACGAAAATAATGGCTTCTATTCATCAAATTTTAGCTTGACTTTCACCGGAATAACTTGGTGGAGATTTTCTATTCCGGCTTGATCTCATTCCGATTCAAAAACGCGATCAGTTTCAGATAATCCGCATCCTGCAAATTAAAATCCGCCAGCATCTTTTTGTATTTCCCGCCGTGTTTTTCTAAGCCCAAGCGAATGACCGCCTTTACCTGCTCCCGATTCAAATCGCGGTTCAAAAACGGTTCTTTCACTGCCTGCCAGAAACTTTCGCCGCCTTCGGTCATGCGTCGGTACAATTCCTGCGCCGTCGTGGAAACGTCGGCATCCGCTTTCGGTGCAATTCTGGCTGCGCTCTGTCCGGAACTGGTCGAATGGGTCGGCGGTTTCAGCACGTTTTCCACCAAGACATGGAGTTGCTGCAAATATTGGGTTTGCACATTCAAAATGTCGCGCAGGGTCGGCTCCGTGGCCGCCGGATCTGTTGCCGAAGGGCGGCGTTCGCGGACTTTGCGGGTCACTTCCTCCAATTCGAGGACGTGGGTGCGGCTCATCCAAAAGGCCGTCTCCACGATGTTGCGCAGCTCGCGGATATTGCCGGGAAAGTCGTATTGTTTTAAGAATTCCATGGCTTCTGGCGAAAAGGTCTTGGCCACGCCGTGCTGCTTGTTCAATTCACCCAAATAATAATCCAGCAGCAATTCGCGGTCTTCGCCCCGTTCGCGCAGCGGCGGCAGATGCACGCCAAACGTGCTCAGGCGATAATACAAATCTTCCCGAAAACGCCCCTGCCCGGCCATCTGCAACAAATCCCGGTGCGTGGCCGAAACGATGCGCACATCCACTTTTTGGATGCGCTTGGCCCCCAGCGGCTTGATTTCCTGCCTATCCAAGACGCGCAGCAGCATTTTTTGCGCGTCCATTGATAACTCGCCCACTTCGTCCAGAAAGATCGTGCCGCCGTTGCCCATCTCAAACACGCCCTGATGATCTTCCACCGCGCCGGTAAAACTGCCCTTCTTGTGGCCAAACAACTCGCTGACCATCAGGTTTTCGTTCTGGAATTGCCCGCAGTTGACCGAATAAAATGTCTTGTCCCGGCGCGGACTCCAGAGATGGCACAAGCGGGCAAAGCCTTCCTTGCCCACGCCGGTCTCGCCGGTGATCAGCACGGGTTTGTCGGATTTGGCGGCCATGCGCAATTCCTGTTTGCGCTCCAAAATGATGGAGTTGAAGCCGATGAAAATGACCGGCTCGCCCCACTTCTGCTCGGAAATTTCACGGATGCGCTGGTTGTGCAGAAAATGCTCGGTCAAAATGGCCAGTTCTTTGAATCGTTTCCGCGTCGCTTTGGCGTTGACCGCTGCTTTTGTCCCCAGGCAAAAGACCAGACCCAAACCTTCCTGCGAGACGATGATCGGAATGCCCAGACCGTAACGGCCGTCGGCATCTTTAAAATGATGCTCTTTTTTATCGCGAATGATCTCGCGGTAGATAGGCGGCGCCGGGCGTTCGTGCAGGACAAACCATAGCTTGTCCGACGGCAGAACAAGGCAAATATCGCCATCGGCCACACCGCATTCGCGGATGGTATGACGCAACTGCTCGGTGAGTTTTTGGAGAAAGATGGTTTCCATAGCGGCGGATCGGATCAAATTGTGGGCATTTTTTTAGGATAAAACCGATTGTCTCTTTTTGTATCAATCGCATGAACTTGAAATATATGTCTGACTCGAAAATACGCAATCGATTTATAATGGCGGCTTATACAGGTTAAAAGTTATCCATTTTTAATAGATATCTTTCCAATTAAATTTTGAGACTCGATCAAGCTCATCTATGCTTTTTTGCCCCGTAGGGGCAAGCTGTTTGTAGAGAAATACGCGAAAACATAGCTGCGATAAGCCCCATCGGGGCGACCTGTGAATCATGACCAGTGTCTTCGCGGTTAAACAGACCGCTCCGATGGGGCTATCCGTCGGGTTTGGTTGGATTCGCTTTTCTACAAACGGACCGCCCCGATGGGGTTAAAAGCCGCATCGCAGACGGGTTTATTTTGGAAAGATGGTTTAATGAGCGCAATCAAAAAAAAAAACGGATTAAACAAATCCGTGTCGATTCGTTTAATCCGTTAAAAATCCGTGTTTTTATGTTTTTAGGCGGCCAGCGCTAATGGCTCCTGCGTTCTGGCCAGATCATAGCGTCGTAAGACCGCCCGAATCCGCGCCGTCAGCAACTCTGGCCGAAATGGTTTGAGAATATAATCATCAGCGCCGTTTTCCAGCGCTTCAAACTCCATCTGAGCCTGGCTGGCTGCGGTCAGGACAATGACCGGCAGGGTTTGCAAGGCCGGGTGCATCCGAATTTGTTTAAGGATGTCAATGCCGCTGATATAGGGCATATTCATGTCCAGCAACAGGATATCGGGTCTGGCTTGCTTAAGCAGTTCAATTGTCTGGCGACCGTCGCGGGCCTCGGCGACGCGGAACTGATTCAGCACCAGCGTCGACTTAATCACCGAGCGCACCGAGGCATTATCCTCGGCCACTAAAACCAGACGGTTCACAAACTCCGGATGCGCTTTCACCGTTATTTGTGCGCTTGTAACCGCTTCAATCCTGGGCTCGGCCACCACGATCCGCCCAAAATCAATAAATTTGCCGATTTCCTCCACCGTTGTATGGCCCAGAGCGATATGCGCCAGACCGTAATCAAACAGAGAACGAATGCCGATTTGTTTGGCCGTCATTTTTAAGTCAGCCTCCGAACTGCCGTTGGCAATAGCTTCGCCATATTCCGGGGTAACCGGAAAAACCTCGTAAACGCCCAATTGACCCAAATAACCGGAATTATTGCAGTGTGAACAGCCTTTGCCTTTAAAAAAGCGGGGCAGTAAACCGCGCTTTTTCATCACTTCCGTCAAATCCACATTCAACGCCGGCGTGGCAATCTGCTCTTTGCAGTGCGGACAAATCCGGTTGACCAGACGTTGCAGCACCACCGCCTTTAATGTTGCGGCAATCAACTTACGTGATACGCCCAGATTGATCAGATGAATCACCGCTTCAACCGCCATGTGGCCATCCATGGCCGCAATCGCCAGCGTCTTGCTTTCCGCTGCGCGCACAACGGCTTCCGCCGTCAAACCGTCCTGGATATCGTCAACCATCAACACGTTCGGACTCTGCTTCATCATCGAGCGGATCAGCACCGCGCCGGTGTTGCCGACATTGGCGTCCATCTCCAACTGCGTCATATCTTCCATAACGAAGTGGATGGGATTTTCCACCGTAAAGACCGATCTTTTTTGCTTAACAAAATGTTGCAGGCAGGAGTACATCGTGGTCGTTTTGCCCATCGCCGGCGGGCTGACAAAAAGCACCAGGCCGGAAGGTTGTTCCAGCAGTTTTTCCACATACGTTTTGACTTGCGGCAACATGCCCAGGCTGTCCAAGGGCAGCACAACCTCGTTTTTATCACGCAGGCTAAGCACAGCTTTTTCGCCAAACGATGACGGCAAAACGGATATGCGCAATTCAAAATTTTGGGTGATGCTGGTCAGGTGGCTTGTCACCCGGCAGCGCCCGTTTTGCGGCCCGGATTTGCGCTCCAGCGCCAGCCCGGCCAAGTATTTGGCCCGATTGATAATCAAATCTCCGGTTTTAAGCGGATATTCGGCGACCGTTTTTTTAACGCCATCGCTTTCAAAATATATTTTCGTTGTTTTATTGCCCGGCTCTAAATGGACGTATTCGGCTTTTTGCCGAATGGCCGCCGCAATAACGTGCTTGGTGACCCGAATAATCGGGGCCTTGCTGATTTCCGGATCGACGCCTAAACCTTTATTGGACATGCCGATAATATCCAGGTTGACATCGGTAATAAAGATGTCTTTGGAATCCAGATTTGTCGGCTCGGCATTAAAATGGAAATCAAGAATCAGGCCAATGGTGCGGCGCGTGCCCAAAAACAAATTTATTTTCTTACCGAAGCGGAATTTGAGGTCGTTTTGCAACTCTAAATCCATCGGATTAGCCGTCAGCACTTTCACGACATCATCCGTTTCGGTTAACGGCACAAGCAGGCGTTGACGACACAGTTTTTCGCCCAAATTCACCAGCAGCGTCTTGTTGACATCACCGGGTTTTGGCTGCAAAAGCTGCAAATTAAAATCCTGCGCAATGTGCAGATAGAGTTCTCGCTCGTCGATCAAATTATGATCAACGATGGCGTCGAGGATATGAGATTGGTCGTTTTCGGCGTGGTGGCGGATGGCGGCTAACTCTTCCGGCTTAGCCAGCTTGTGCCGGCGCACCAGATCGTCAACCCATTCATCATGAAATTTGGATTTCTTCGCGGTCATTTGGATCCCCCTTACGTTAGCTTGTAGTCGGTTCAAAAATGTACATGCAGATCACAGCATAGACCATGCACATTCCGTACCAACAATAGCTGCGCGGGCATCTTTAGACTAAACCGGCAGTTAGAAAAAAACGGCCGGATGACCTCGCCTTCAGAAAGGGAATCGTTTTCGGAAAATCTTCCGGGATACGGAAGATTTGGGAGTCAAAAACCAAAGGAACATTCTATCTTTGGAAGTTTTCGAGAATACGAGTGCGCAGCTGATCCGCCAACAATTTGCGGTCGCTTTCCTGAATCGGCGTCGCGCCAAAACAGAGATTTGCCTCAAAGCAGGGCAGCTTCAAGAGGTTAAAAAGATGATCCGGCAGCGCCATTTTTCCCCACCAGCAAATCGCCAGCGTCGCAGGCGGTTCGCCGGGCGGCGTCCGGTACTGAATTGTGGCGTAATGGACAGGGTAATTGTTTTGGGCGGGATATTCCAGCAAGGACGGTTTAAAGGGCAGGATTTGGTCGCCGCCGGTCGTTGTGCCTTCGGGAAAGACAATCAGGCTGTCGTTGTGTTGCAGCATTTGCGCAATAAGTCCGTTAATCCGGATGACATCTTTTTTAGCGCTGCGATCAATAAACAAGGTATTGGCTAAACCAACGACAAATCCGACAATCGGCCAATTTTCCACATCGCCACGTGAAACAAACACACAGTTTATCTGCGAGTACAACAGCAAAATGTCCATATAGCTAAGATGATTGGCCACCAGAAAAAACGGCGGTGCGGGCGGTGAACCGCTGACCCGAATCCGCATCCCCATAATCCGGGTCAAGACCCGCGCCCAGCGCATCAGCACAAAGCTCCGCCAGCGAATGCGTCGCTGAACCCACGGTCGCAGTGCCCTCTGAATAACCGCAACAAGTACGATTGTCAGGATTGTTACCAAAAAGCAGGCGAAAAAACGCCATCCGGCGCACAGTGTTCTCATCACACACCCAAATTATACCATTACCAAAAAAGAATTGCACACTGCGGAAAAACCCAAAGGGTCTTGCAAGAGCATACTTGATAATGAGATGCACCGTTTAAGACCCTTAGGGTTTATGCTCCGATTGTGTGCAAATCATTTTCAGTTTTGGTATTACAGCGCTTTTGGTAACTGCTCAGTGACCGAAACCCTGAAACCCAGTTACCAATCCGCATCCAGTTCTTTCTTTAATCCCTTGTGAAAGATTGCGCAGCGAATGAATTGGCTACTTCTGCTGTTAGGCATAAATTCGTGCGAACTTTCCCTGTTCCGTCATGCCGGAGGCATCTTCCGGCAAATTGGCGTCTCTCTTAGCTTGCCGGAGGATTCTTCCTGAATGGCCGGCCGCGTCAAAGTTCACACGAGTTTGCGCCGTGCAGCACTACAAACGATGAGCCAATCCCAACGGCAAATTTTCGATATAACATTCCTGATCATCCAGCTCAATCCTGAGATCAAAGACTTCGCGCTCGCGGGCAAAAATGCCGTCAAACAAAAAATCACCGGTATTTTTATCCACCCGCGCCTTCACCGCCGGACGATTGCCGGTCTGCAACTCCACCCGTGCGCTGATGACCGGCTTGTGCGTGCGCGCGTCAGTTACCTCGCCCAGAATGCGGCGCTGATTCGGCTTGCCGGTCGCGGCAATATTCAGGCTGATCTCCAGGCGCTCGGTTGTGAAAACCAGGTCCGGCGTTCCTTCCGCGCCACGCTGACCGGCGGCGACAGTCTGCGGTGCGTGGATCGGCGGAATCAATATGTTGATCAATTCCCGCAGCGTACCTTGAAAGCGGGCAATGACCGGAACTTTGGCTACCCTCTTCGGCTGCGCCGCCAGAGCGTTGTGTTTGGCCAAAAAGTCCCAAATTTTGGGCGACGGTACATACGCATCACCCGGCTCCAGATTTTGCTTGAGCATCACAAACAGATCGAGCAAATCCTTCGCGTGCGGGTCCTGCGCCGTCAATGCATCTACCGCCTGCCGCTCGGCGGCGCTTAGCCGGCCCTGCGCGCAGGCGATGAGTTGATCTATATCGTTATCGGGTTTCATGTCCTCACCTTGTCAAAAAACGTAACCGCAAAGAAACGCAAAGTTTATCGCGGAGTTACGCTAAAGAAAATGCAGCCATAATAAGCCATGCTGTCTATAAAACTACAAATTATTCACAACTCTTTTGATCCCATCTTTTAAACTAACGACGTTGAAGTTTATCAACAAACCCAACTTGCAGTTCGACAACTTCAAAGTAATTGCTCAAAAAGCGTGGGCAACCTTGCGAAGGCTTTACCGCAAAACTTGTGAAAGCGTGCACTGATGCCTTCGCAAGGTTCGGTCTACCATCACTTTTTGAGCAATTACACTTCAAATAGGTAAGTACTTGTGCTAAATATACATCGTTAAAAGCATCCACCGCCTTTATTTCTATGACTACTTTATTCTCGACAAGCAAGTCAACCTGTAACCGGCTTCCAATTTTACCTGATGGTAAATAAGCGGCAACGCTTTTTGCTTTTCCACAGTTAAACCCGATTGCGCTATTTCATAAAACAAGCATTCCTCGTATGCGCTCTCCAGCAAGCCCGGCCCAAGCACCGTATGCACTTTCATCGCCCATCCGATGATCTTATAGCTCAATTCGTTTTCAGTCATAAACCAACTTCCGCTTCATTTCAATCAATCTTTGCGAAACTCCGCGAAGCACTTTGCATCCTTTGCGGTTAAGTGTCTTTCTCTTTTAGAGTGCTTTTTCCGCCAAAAATTCTCATTTTTTTTCTTCGCCCGTGCATTTTTTATATTTAAGCAGACAGGGCTTGCGGCGGCGATAATACGTGGCCTTCGAGCAGCCAAACTGCCGCTCAAAAAATTCCGAAGAATCCTCGTCGCTTTTCAACCAGTCCAGGCGGTCGCCAAATTCGGGAATTTCATCAAACAACTTCGCCTGATCGTACAAAATAATATCAAAGCACACGACGCCGGCCAGCCGCAGACATTCCGCCGCCCGCAGCCGAATGTGCATTCGGACGGACATTTCCGCCAACTGCTTTTGGATACGCGTTTCCGTAGCCAAATCCTGCCCGTGAATTTCATGAATGACGTTTTTGGCGCTTTCGATCAAATAGGTCGGGAAGGCAAAAAAGCTCTGCGGATTGCCCCATCTGCCCATATTGTCGGTCAAACGGTCAAACACGGCATCAAGCTGCGTATCGCTGTAGACCGGATAGTTATTGCGAATCCAGCCTTTGACATAGTCATCGTGCTGCAGAGTCAGAAAACCGAAATACTTCTTATCGCCCTGCTGTCCGCGCCAAAAATAGTAAACCTGTTCCACCCAATCGATTAGCCGGGTCTGGGTGTTTTCCCATTTCTCTTTCTCGAAAAGATGCTCATGCAGATAATCCAGCGCGGCTGTTCGTTCCTGTTGCATGAACGTATGCAGCACGTAGGCCACAAATTGATCCACCTGATGCGGGTCAATGCGTCGGCGCTTGGGATCGGGGTCGCGCAGGGACATGATTTTTGGCGTCTGAACAACGATGGGTTTCATCACCTGAACGAATTCAGTCCAGGCGTCGTTATCGCCATTGGCGGCGCGTTTGATGAGGTTGAGGAGGTCTAAGGAAGTCATTTTGGATTGGCGCACTGTGCCCTATTCGGTGTTTGGAATTTGTGGAGTTATCGTAACTTCTCGATAACCGTTGGCTGTTCGCCGTTTCTAAAATTTGAAAAGTCCCGACGTATAGCTTTCGATCTGCCGGACGGCAATCTGAAAATATTCGGGATCCATTTCGAAACCGACAAAGTTGACGCCAAGTGTGTGGCAAGCTACCGCCGCGCTGCCAATGCCCAAAAACGGGTCCAGCACGGTCATGCCCGGCTTGACGCCATGCAGTTTGGCGCACATTTCCACCAGACGGGGCGGAAAGCTGGCCGGATGCGGCCGATCCTTGGCCCGCTCCTGAATAGTGGCGTAGGGGATGAACCAGGTGTTGCCACGGCAGCGCCGGTCACTTTTTGCGCCGGCCCAGCGAGCGACGTTGGTCTTATCTTTGTAAGGCACGCCGATGGCTAAGCGGTCAAGAGGCACGGCGCCGGTTTTGGTAAAGTGGAAGATAAACTCATGGCAATCATTGACATAGCGGGCGCTGTTAATCGGCTTGTAGTGGCCGACACTAAGCGCAGTTGTGTTGCCGTAGCTGCTGTTTTCGATATAGATGGATTTGATCCAGTGCAAGGTGTTTTGCAGCGCAAAGTGGGCGCGCATAATCTGTAGCGCGTCGAACGGCCCCCACGGGTCGGACGGCTTGCCCCCGATGTTCAGAAAGAACGAGCCGTCATCTTTTAACACCCGTTTGACCGCCACCGCCCACTCGTCCAACCACTTTAGGTAATGCTCGCGGGAAATCGTATCGTCATAGTCAGAATATTTTATCCCAATGTTATACGGCGGCGAGGTCACGACCGTGTCGATGCTCTGCGGCTGAAGCTGCGCATTCATTCCGGCCACGCAGTCATGCTGATATAGCTTGAAATTAAAGGCTGAAAAATCGAATTGACGCGAAAGGATTTCAGGCATATTCAGGATGCTTTCCAATAAATTTGTGCAGGCCGTTCATGGCTTGACCTCGAATTTTATTTTGCAACAGAGGCGTCCAGCCAAGCAGTTTGCCGGTCGGGCCCAAGGCCATGCCGGCCCAGGCCCACAAGTCAAACGCATCGCGATGGTGATAGATCAGGCCGTCTTTAAACACGAATTCCGCGTCGATTCTGTTGTGGACTTTGCGCCCGGTTTTGGAGAAAGTATAAATCGCTTCCCAATGACAACTGCCGCTGCCGTCATCCGCCGTCACCGCGGAAAATGTCAACTGCAAATCGCGGCTGGCCGAACACAGCATGTGCCACATGGCCCGAACCTGCTTGCCGTCCAGATCGGTAAACGCCGCATCGGAAAATTGCGCCTGTGGATGATAACAAGCGTTCATCGCCGTATAGTCAACTTTTTGAAAAGCCGTATAAAATCGTTCGATCAATACAACATTGGGATGTTTCATCAGGCAAGCTCCAATCAGTTTTCAGCTTTCAGTTTTCAGCCTAACAGCCTTCAGTCTAACCACCTATTTTAAATCCGAGCAAACTGCTCGTCGGTGGGCTCTGCTCAGCAGTACCACGGCTCCGTCAGATATGGAATTGTGGCTCGCGCCGGACGGTCTTTCTCTGCCGCAAATAATGGCCGGTCCTCTCCGCTCACATCGTTCAGACATTGCCAGATTGCCGCAAACATCTGCCGCCGGCTCAGTTGCGCCGCGGCAGAACCGACCAGCGCCAATAAGGCGGCATTCAAATCATCCACCCGTTTATCTTCATGTTGCCAGGGATAGATCAGCTTTTCCGAATCAAACGGCGCAAGATGCGGTTGCAGATCGGCCAACTCCAGCAAGCGCGAGCCTGCCGGAATCAACAGCCGGATGGCCAATTGAATCGGCGTTACATTTTCGATCAAATCCAGTTCGGCCAATAGCGTCAGCAATTGACGATAGCTTTCCAGCGTTGTCCAGGGCGTAAACGGTACAAAAGTCGGATTCAGCGCCAGATCCAGCCGGGCGCACAGTTCGACCGCGTGGATGAAATCGGCCCGGCTATGGCCTTTGTCCAATATGGCCAACACCCGGTCGTCAACCGACTCCACCGCGGTGGTGATGAGGGCGCAGCCGGTCGCTTTTAGAATCGGCAGAAGTTTTTGCTGCGCCAGAAGATGTTCGACCTTGATCGTCACATCATACGTCAAGTCCGGGAACGCCGCATGGAGCTTCTGCGCCAATGGGATCGCATGACCCGGCCCGTTAAAAAAATCGGGATCGCCAAAGGTGATATGCTCCGCGCCGGTTTCGACCTGCTGCCGGATATCGGCCAGAACCACGTCTGCCGGGATCACCCGAAAATGGCCGTTGTAGACCGGCACAACCGGACAATGCCGGCACAGATGTTTGCAGCCGCGCGAGGCTTCAACGTAGCCGACTTTTTTGGGCGCGCGTCCGATCTCAATAAATTGCGCGTATCGCGCCAAATCCGGCAGATCAAAGCGATCCGGGGTGATGAAAACCTGCTTTTCCAACGAGATCAGCGGCTCGACCTGCGACCTGTTTGATTTATCTTCAGTCAAGCGATTTGCAACGTCAACCAACCCGGCCTCAAACTCGCCGCCCAGCGCCGCCTGCACACCCAACCCGCGCAAATAGTGCGCATTCATCGGCGCATACAAACCGTAGCAGATCAGATAAGCGTTGGGATTAAGCGCTTGGACACGCCGGATCAGCGGAGCCGCCAGACGGGTCGCCGTATGCATCGGCAAATAAAACGCAATGGCATCGGCCTCGCGGACTGCCGATTCCGGAAAAGCGTCAATCGCCACATCGACGCAGACAACCCGATGACCGGCCCGCCGCAGCCAAGCCGCCGGCGAAGCCAGGCCAAACGGCTGCCGGCCCAGCTCATACGTGGAAATGAGGAGAATATTCGATCCTTCAAACATGATCACACCCACGGACAAAAAATGAGCTTACTCTAAAAACCACGAAGCAATGAGCATAACATAACATGGATAGACAGGATGCACAGGATGGAAAGGCAATATTGAGTTGACTCTAAAAATCACTAAGTACACGGAAAATGAAAATTCATAACGCTATCATTTTGGCTCTTATTGCGACAAGGGTTTGAAGATGCCGGTTCCATGCGCCTCTTTGTTTATCCTGTCCATCCTGTTTATCCATGTAAATAAAAGTTTAAACGAACCACAAAGCAATGAACATGGATAGACAAGATACACAGGATGAAAAGGCAATAGACATCTTTCCAATTAAATTTGAAAGGAATCTGTGCTTTTTTTTGCCCCGTAGGGGCAAGCCGTTTGTAGAAAAATACGCAAAAACATAGCTGTGATAAGCCCCATCGGGGCGAACCGTGATGTATGACCGGTGTCGTCGCGATTAAACGGGCCGCCCCGATGGGGCTATTCGCGGTTCTGTTGGGTTCGCTTTTCTACAAACGGACCGCCCCGTTGGGGCTAAAAGCTGCGTCGCGACCGGATTTATTTTGGAAAGATGTCTAATATAAGTCTACTCTAAAAACCACTAAATACACGGAAAATGAAAATTCATAACGCTATCATTTTGGCTCTTATTGCGACAAGGGTTTGAAGATGCCGGATAAAAGCATTCCCGCTTGACAACGCTTTCACTTTCATAAACATGTTCCATGCGCCTCTTTGTTTATCCTGTCCATCCTGTTTATCCATGTAAATAAAAATTTAAACGGTTTACACCCTGCCGGGTGCCGCGGGCTCCCGCTCCAGCTCTATCATGCCGCAGCCTTGCGCGGTGTGCTCGCCCAGGCCGCAGTCGTAGGCTGTTTGGATCAAAGCCGGCGGCCCGGACAGCGTAAACGGCGCCATAATGCCTACCAGCGTCGTCTGTTCCGCCTGTCCGCCTTTAATCGTCAGCGTCTTGGTCAGCCGGTCATGCTTGGCCTTATAGCGCGGCGAGATTTCCAGATGCAGCGCGCCGGTAATCTTTTCATCGGTCAGCAACTCATGCTTGGCTTGCAGATTTTTCGTAATCGCCTCGTCTAAACGGGGGCCGTCCTCTTTGAGATATTCGATGCTGCGATCATCCCGCTGCGTGGAAAATATAAATGGCGACAGACAGGTAAAGCGCATGGAAGGGCCAAAAACCGGCGGCGGCAGTGTCTCCACCGTCAGAATACGGAAACGCTCCTGATGCACCCGCACTCCGCCGGCTTCGAAAAAACCGGTCACCAGATTTTGCAGGAAAGCGTCTAACGGCGAGCTGATAAACCAGTCCAGCGTCGGGCTGTCGATAATATGAAAGGCCGGCTGCCGCGGATCGGACCGCCGTTTGGCCGCATACAGCCAGGAAAAAGTGAAGGGTTTGTAGCGGCGCTTTTCGCCCCGATAACCGTCGGTGTGCAGAAAAGTGGCGTAATCCGGATCGCTTTTGGCCAGCAGATTATAAATCGCGCTGGACAGCGGATAATGGGTATCGCGCGGCAGATAGGTGCCCGGTCGGCATTCCAAAGTCAGTTTAAGACGCATATTTTTTTACTCGTTAGAGAGGGCTGCAATCCTGAAAAATGATGACCGCCACAAGGTATGAAACCACATCCTTTTTGTCACGGAAAATGTCGGTGCGAGAAGGTTCTAATTGTGGCCAAAGTTTTCAGAACAATTATATTGTCCCCGTCGCTAGCAATACCAAAATAACAGCAGATTTTGACCGGGATAGAATTTTAACCTGAATAATTCATAAACGCAAAAGACGCAAGAGACGCGAAGAACACAATCGTTTGATTTGCCTGAGGATAGCCGCACTGACGACTATCGGATAGAGCGCCGACTCAGTTTTCAGATATAAACTTCTATCTTGCGTCTGTAGCGTCGTTTGCGCCGCTTGCGTTAAGTTTTATGAATAATTCAGGTTAAGATGATCAGTGATGTCCATACCGCGTATTTCCGCCAAATTTCCGGTTTTAATCCCTTATCGTTTCAAATGCGCGTGGCCGATTCCGGCTATGCGCTGGTTTTGTTTGCCCGCCCCAATTCTATAGAAAGCGCAACATGAAAGACCACAAGAAAACGCAGCGTCAACTTGAAATCATGAGTTTTATCGCTATGCACCCAAAGGGCGTAACTATTCGGGAATTGGTTGAGGCGTTTGCGGTTTCGGAGCGAACGATCCGACGCTATTTGGCTGAACTCAAGGACAGTTGGCTTGATTTCCTTTCCATGACGGCAGCAAATCCGGATAAAGCGCTTGGTTGGGTTTTGAAATATTACAAAGAGTGCCCTGAAGCGCGGGACCTGCCGGAGTTCCGACAAAATGGAGAGGTTTTGAGAATGTTCTAATCCTTGCCAAAATTCGGGAAGCGTTTATATTGAGAGTGTTGATGTTGTTGTTGCAAAGCAGAAGCATGACCGGGGTCAAATATGAAAATGTTCAGCGAGATGTATCCCACGTTTTTCCGCCATTTATCCGGCTTTAATCTCATATCGTTTCAAATGCGCGTGGCCGATTCCGGCTATGCGGTGGTTTTGTACGTCCTGCCCGGCTCTGGCAAGACTTGGGCTGCGCTATGTGTGTTTTTGTAAACCTCAATAACTACGCTATAATTCAAAAGTAAGTGAGGAAATAATGGCAGTAAAGGCAGTTTATTTTGACCCATCTGAAGAGAGAACTTTTAAGCGCTGTCGTTTCATGGATTATGAAGTTGACCTTACGGAATCCCAAGCCGCAATTTTAGCAGATATACTAAAAACATTAGAATCTATGCAAAATAAAAACACTGTAATTCCAATTTACATAGATGCCGAAACGGGTAGTGGTAAGACCCATTTAGCTATTGAATTATCAGCACTAGTATTCAAAAAAATGTCGCAGCTTTTTAGCAAGATTCATTGTGTCTATCTTTCCCCAACAACTTTATTGGCAGAGCAGGCCGCAAATAGGTTCTCCGTAGAACTGAAAAAGCATAACGCTGAGATTGAAATGGTTTCAATAAAGGGAAGTGATGAAAATAAAAAGAATCGCGTACAAGAAGTTTTTTCAATTTACCTGCAAAATCGAAGTAAAATGCTTGCAACAAACCCACAGTTTCTAAGCACGCTTTCCACAAAGTCAATGCTGTTCTATGGCATTGAATCACGCTTAGCAGATTTTGAGCTAGTCAAAACACTCGCGGATACAAATCTAATTATCGTAGATGAACCTCATTTTTATAATGGAAAAAGCATAGTGAGACTTTTGACACTACTTTTGCACATCTTGAAATATAAAAAGTTTGCTGCGCCCTCTCCAACAGTTATCGTTTTTCTTAGCGCGACAATGAGTGCACAAAAAGTTGATAAAGCAATACATGACCTTAATTCCACTTTGAATATTGGCGCAAACTTAATTGAATTGAATGTTGACGAAAGAATTTTGAGGATCGAAGAAAAAGAAAAAGGTGATAAGTGGTCTTTGTTTTTAGAAATGGAATCATTTTCCGATGTTTTTAACTTTATTCTAACCGAAAGACCTACATCCAATAATGCGGTAGTATTTTGGAATAATATTCCTATGCTTGTCCGTTTGCAGGAATTTCTTCAAAATAATGACGTTAATTCCGCAATCTTACATGCGCAAATGCCACGATCTGTAAAAGACAAGAACATTGAATTATTGAAAGAAATGAAAGTTAGCATCCTCCTAACTACCAGTATGAGTGAAATCGGCATTGAGTTTGAAAAATTGAATTTTCCTGTTTCACAAATGTTTTCAATCAATACAAAAAATGTTTCAACACTCCTGCAGAGAATGGGAAGATTGGCACGGCGAAAAAATACCACTGGAATTTTCTATAACATTGACACAGGAAGTCAAATCAATCCGTTGGTTAGCTTATTTGAAAATGAGTTGCAATATCAGGCGGGTTGCAAAGAATACCCCTGTTTATTAGAGAAAGCACAACAGTTTAAAGATTCGTTTTATACAGGTTATGATTCTCAAAATGCAGATAGAGCCTTTTCGGATGCATTAAAGCAAGCAATTGGTTCTTTGAGTGGAGAAGTCTTTCCAATTTATATATCCAATGCTGTTAAAATTGAAAAGCTCCCAAGTAATTTTATAGATTTTGAAAGCAATGATGATAAACCGGATTCCCTTTATATTCCCTTTTATAGAGTCTCAGGTGGGGCTTTTAAAATTTCAAAAGACGAATATCTGGAGTTTGTGAAGAATGAACATGGGTATAGTTATCAATTACGGACAGGGAATGTCCAGGTAACGCCTTTTGTAATCACTAAAATAGTGGCAAACAGTACAATTGCCACCAAGCGCAAAAGACAAATCTCTGACAATAATCTGGTTGATATCTGGAAAAAATGGAATTTGCTGAAAGTTTGTTTGCTTGATGCTAAAATTCAGAATATTATTCCAGGAGTTGATCAACAATGCGTTAATGGTCACGTAATCCAAATGCTATTTAAGGGTGAAGTTTATCCCAAAGACGGATCGTTTTTAACTTCAGAATTCTACGAAGATTTTTTGAATTTGGCTTGGCCTGTAGATAATGACCTTCAATTTTATTGGAAGGTCCGCCATGGCGAACCTCCTGTAAATGATTGTCTTTATTGTTATGAATTTGAGTCCGGTACAACCAAACAACCACTAAATCTTGGCGCAATTGAAAAACTTTGGCTCATTTTGACGGGAGAATAAAAATGAAAATTATAAAAACGAATTTAGGCAAATGGAAATATGAATTCCAATCCTACCATGAGCATGTGGAAACAGTTTGGGTTTTTAGACAATTGCTCCTATCTCCACTTTTTCAATATTTGGTTGATCAGATAGGTAATATTGATGATATCAAGGATGATCTAAAAAAGATTTTTCGGATTGAGACACTTTACCATGATTACGATAAGCTATACATCGAATCCGGTAAAGTTGCCAACTTGACTTCTTTTAAATGGCACGCCGATATAACCTCCAATGAAAACCAAACGGCATTAAATGCGCTTATGGCAGATAGCACCGAAGAAGCATTTGCCCTGATTGATGGCGATTTGTTTGAAGATGAAAACCAAGTACGAGAGTTTTTAAAGAATGCGAATGTTGCTCATGACGGTCGTCTTACAGATACGAAATGGGAAAATGCTAAGATAGTCTATACGAGACTGTTTAAGTCACTTCTTGGAAATGATTTTGACACCGTTGGCATGGATGTAATCACAAATTGGTTGTGTTATTCAATCAGAGTTGCAGACTCAATTGCATCATCACCTGAAGACTCAATATCCTATAAATCCGATGTTTCAAAATTTGCAGATTTGGTTCGCCATTCTATGCCAAATGCACACGTCTATATTCACTCGATATCATTCAACACGGTATTTGCCGAAAGCTCAAGTGCGACCGTATTGCAGGGTTATTATACGCTTTACGATGCTGTTTACAAGGCTCTGATTGAGTTGCTGGAAATTGACGGTGTAATCATAATTGATAATTCGAGAACAATCGTGGGTCTGCAGCTATCTGAGAAAAATAGCGATGATTTCAATGCTCGATTTATGAGCAAGTTACATGAAAAACTGGAAATCCAACCTCAAATAGATTCGGTTGAAAGCATTTTCCAGGTTAATTCCCAGATGATTGATATGTTTTCAAATATAACAACGTATGATGTGGTAATTAAGGAAACGCTTTTAAATCAAATCTTCTCTGTTTTTAGTTATGAACCGAAAAGAATCGGGTATGCTTGTACATCATGTGGAAGGAGTATTATTTTAGAGGGAAAATCTTCCGATGAAGTAAAAAGTAAGTCCGAATCGCTTGATCAAGAAACAACTTCATTAGAATCCAGAGGCGATTTTGGGACAATTAGAAATATTAGTTCGATCATTCTCGAAACAAAAAAACAAGACCGACAAAAAAATAAGTTGTTTGTGTGTGATGATTGCATGACAATAGCAAGCTGTGTAAAAGTCAATAAACTAATCCAGAAGTTTTTTACCACAATTTCAATTAGTGAACTTGAAAGGTCGTATAAAACAACTCATAAGGAATTAAACCTAACTAATAAGGCAGGTAAGGAATTGCAAACGGCTATACTGCCAAAACTGATCTACGGGTTCAAAAGAAAACAAGATTTGCTGAATAGAATTAAAGGTGAAGTTCAGATAAACCCGAACTCAATAAACTTAATTGCCGGCTCTTTCATTATCCTTGAATATACGAATACGCCACAAAAGATGTACAATAACTTTATTGAGCCGCTACTTAAATGTCTTGAACCAATATGTATTGATCTACCAGACGGACAATTGATATATGAAGCCAATTTTGGCATTAGGATTGGAACAGGTCCAATGTTTTATGAAAATCAAATCATTGATAATGAATTTTTGAAAGGCTTGTTTAAATTTAGTGAGTACGCAAGTTGCTTTAATGAAGCGAAGGAACTAAATAATCTACTGTCGAAAATGGATAATGAAATAAAAGAAAATGCGGTGTTGGTTTCAAGTCTGAATACAAGTATGTTGCCTTCGTTAATTAAAGAACTTTTGAAGATAGATGCGTTGCTTTATAAGCCAAGAGATAAAAAGCGATTTGCACCAAAATTAATGTTTGAGGAGGTTGTAGAATTAGCCACGTATATACAGGAACATCCTGATTCAATTGCATATTTAAGACAAGTCAAGAATGCCAATAAAGTTAAACCAAAGAAAGGAGATGCATAAATGTCGCAACATCTGATTCCTCAAAGCACGAAAGAGGTTATTGAGGTTTTAAAGAACCTACCAAATGAGAGCAATGTGGAAAAAATCGCCTTTGCTGTTGCGGGAGCTATCTACATTGCATCCTGGAAAGCAGGGTTATTAAATCCAAACGCTTCGGATTCCGAAAAATTTTCATTCTTCTTTAAATTTACAAATTCTATTGATCCGAACCTGTCTCTGAAAAAAACCGTTGTAAAATTATCGGGCGTTTTCCTGAACTATGTTTATGGTAAGACGGAAAATAAATTGGATATAGAAGCCAGGGTCTTGCTGGATCTGTTGTTAATGCAACTGAGTCAGGTTACAGAAAACGAGCGGACCGTTATGCAAGGATTGCTGCAGGTTCGAAATGCCAGTTATCTGTATGTGCTGTTCAGCGCAAACTGGTCAAAAGATCGTTTTGCTGATTTAGACAATGCTGTCAAAGAGTTGAAAACCGAATAATCTCAAAAACATAAGGAGAATAACTATGTCAAGTCAAGATGTTTTAAGTCGGATACCCTTAGGATTTAATACGGAAACCGGTCTGGAAAAAAGCATCCCTGCTATCCGGGTTTGGGGGATTGTAAAATTCGAGCGTGCTTTTAGCGGTAATGAATCCAGCGGTATCAACGAAAGTTTTACTGATGTAGAGCCTTTTTTAAACGGCCAGGGGGAGATTGATGCTCGTGCCCGTATTCGAGCCACAAAATTGAATTTTGTTCGGGAAAATCTATTCCGGAAGTTGTTGCGGGAAATTGCGCGGCCTTACTTAGCGGAAATTGTTAATGGGGTTTCAAAGCCTGTTCAAGAACCTGACAAAAACGATATAAGCAAGCAATCTTACGGTCAAATCGTCGAAAAAAGCTTTACCGATATTCTGGACAAGTACTTTTCTGATGGCGAGAAGAAGCTAAAGTACGAAGCTTTTTTTAAAGCCTTGATTGCCAAAGTTGCGGCTTGTTCGCCCGCAGATTCTTGTGGTGCTTGCCCTGCCTGTATCGCTGAAGGTTCAGCTTCAACGACTTCAAATTTTGGGGTCAGTTTGCCTCATAATTGGGAAAAGAAGTTTAAAGAGATTGACTTCAAAACATTTAAGACGGCAAAGACCGCGGCCAATACGGAAGGAATTCCTGTTGCCGGAAACTTGATTGAGCTTTATCTAACCGAAACCCTGGTTCGGAATAGAACGCCACGCGCTGAAGGAACTGAAGCAGGCGGGACTATACAAAACACGGTTGAAGGCCAAAGCAGCACTGAAGGAATGATGATTTTACGCGAGCACATGTTTTCTGGCATGGGCTACGCTAAAACGGTTTTATTGAATCCAACCCAATTAGAGTTGGCAATTCTGGCCGATGAATGGTTAGTAACTGATATACGGCGTGGCGCAAAAACTTCAAGCGGGGCAGGTGTCTGGAATTATGTTTATGATGAGAATGGAGCTCCTCTTATTGTAGTAGATGAAGTGCTAAATCGTAAAGGCTTTGTGGAGAATCCCCCTATTCCGGCCATGCCTGTAACAGTTTCATCAGATGAAGATGGGATTAAGAATTGCTTTATAAAAATCAAGAAAGATGAGTCATCTAACAATTTGAAGCGGTATGTTGGTCACGATGCAATTGAACGTTTGAAGAAATTCCACGAAACAATTGATTTTCTTGAACCGATGGATGAAAAAGCACAAAAAGAGGCTTTCTTAAAGTTGACAAATTATTGCGCATCGGTAATTGCCAGGCTCATTGAGCCCAACCTGGTTGTGCAAAAACTTAGAGCTGAATTTGACGCTGTGAAGAATCGAAAAGCGATTGAAGATATAAAACCGTTGTTTGAAAAGGTTAAAGACTGGGGTAACGTGAAAGATGCTGTAATGAAGTCGGACAAAAAAGCGCTAGAAAATTCGTTAAAAGCTAAAGTTAAGGAAACCAATGTGACTGACGAAGTAAAGAATTGCAAAAATGCATTTTGGGACGCTTTTAAGAATTTCAAGGATGCACAATTAGGCGAAGCCTTTGAATTATTAAAATCATGTTATAGCTAATTGGAGGCTAACAATGGAGGCCTTAGTCCTGAAAATACGAAATTTAGATGAAATTACTTGTACAAAGACATCTGCAAAAAGCAATGTCTTTGTGCCGGGAAATGTCATCTATCGAACCGCGCTACAAGGTGCAATGATAAGGGCTTTACTCTGTACGGAAGGGCAGAATTACACTTTAGAGTATATGAACCTTATTCAAGCAATGGAATCCGAAAGCTTGAGTGACGGCTATAATGCCAAGGCTCTTGAAAGTTTTTATGCTGGTATGATTGAAAAGTTGCCAAAGGTTGTGGTATCGGATGGCGTCTTGTTGAAAGAGAGCCAGGTCCAAAAAGAAATTTATAATTCGATCTATCGTGGCACAACCACAGCTTTAGCATCTTTGAAAGCCGCCTCTCAGATTACGTATACTATCCCAAATGTTGGATATGAGATGAAGCAAGGCAAGCTAAAAGGTTTTGATGAGAAAGTCTACACCGGATTATATAATTATGACTTTTCTTCTCTCTCCGATGGAAAATTGCGTGAAACGATGATTTCCAAAGTCGCAGATAAAGCTCATTTCTTTCGTGCTCCTGGCGCAATATGGCGCATCGGTTTCTTTGGCGAAAGAAAGGAATTGGAAGAAGCGTATGAACTGTTTTCAATTGCTATAAACGAGCTTGGCGTTGGAGCTCAACATGCCTTTCGGGGAAAATGCGAAATACTGGAAGACTCCGGTTTTTTACCTGTACGTGAATTTTCAGAATCGATTGACGTCGAATTGTTCCAACCTCTATTCTGCCCAAATGGAAAATTATTTGATGCCCTGAAGCAATATAATTTGAATCCAAAGTATGGTTTTCAAATTACACAAAGAAGAGAAGAGTTCTACCCAACTGGTAAAACCGTTATTGCCATCGAAGGCAAATTTCAATGCTCAAGTGGAAATTATATTGAAACGAGTGATGGACGCTTTCTGGTATTGCCTTTGAATCGCTGATCAACATCCGGCCGCGGCTGGGCAATCGCGGTATTGTCATCCAGGATGAGGGCATCCGCCGACTGGTGGAAAGCGTAACCCGATCTTTGTTGGGAGGCAACCATGGTCAATAAGGAAAAACGACGGCAGCGCTGGTGCAAATCCAACGACAGCTCAATCTGTGGCTAAAGCTATGGCCTGCCGACAACCCAATCCAGCGCACCCTGTTGGCCGTCCAAGCCAAAGACTGGTCGGACAAAGTCCTAACTTTTTCAGGAATAATGAGCAATGCGCAATAGCGAAATATTACCCATTGCCCATTATCCATTGCACATTGCTCATTATCCATTGCTATGAACTTCACCGCCACCGAACTCAACTACTACCACATCTGCAAACGCAAGCTGTGGCTGTTCCATCACCAGATCACGATGGAACACGAATCGGACAGCGTGCTGCAGGGCAAGCTGATCCACGAGGAAAGCTACGCCCGCGAAAAGAAGGAAATTGATATTGACGGGCACATCGTCTTTGACTTTTCCACCAAAGACGGCCTGATCCACGAGGTCAAAAAGTCGGCGGCCATGGAAGAAGCCGACGAATGGCAAACCCTGTACTATCTGTATATCATGAAGCTGAAAGGCGCGGATCACTTAGTCGGCGAGATTGATTATCCCAAACTGAAGCAGAAAAGGCGCGTGGAGTTGACCCCGGAAAAAGAAGTCGAATTGCAACGCCAGTTGGCAGACATGCGCGGCATGTCAATAGGCATTTAAAAGTGTACCAAAAATCGGCACCAAAAGTGTACCACCT
>CAYOLL010000098.1:0-22864 GCA_964404765.1 uncultured Gemmatimonadota bacterium
CCGATGGGGCTAAAAGCTGCGTCGCAACCGGATTTATTTTGGAAAGATGTCTATTCTCTTTCATAAGAACCTCTCATTCCTCATTCATCATTCTTAATTTTTAATTCCTAATTCCTCAAAGATTTTCTCAATCTTCCTCACCTCCCCTTGCATCCCGCCAGCGACAGCCTTCTCTTTAGCCTGCCGGAGATGGGACAGCCCGGCCTGCGGCTGACCGGTTTGATACAGATAGCGGCCATACTCATACAAGGCCGGGACTAATGTGGGCAGATAGTTTTTTGCCCCGGCGGTTTCGATGGCCTTTTCAAAATAGGCTGCGGGTGTTTCGGGCAGACCGGTCAGGGCGGTGATCTCATCCAGGAAAGCCCTAACAGGTTTTGGAAACCTGTTAGGTCTGGCGAGAACGAGGGCGATGGCCAGATGCGTTTTCCCATGCCCCACATCCGTGCCGATTTCCCGGATATGTTGCAGGTAGCGCAGGGCGGTGGCCAGCGCTTTTTCATCATCTTTGAGCCAAAAATAAACATGGGCCAGAGAGGATAACGAATTTCCTATATCTCCTTTAGCGCCTGTTTCAATTTGGATGGCCAGCGCTTTATGCAAATACTCCAGTGCCCGGCCATATTCGCTTTTATCCCAATACACCATCCCGATGTTATTGTATAACGTCGCAGTAGACAAGTGTTTCTCGCCCAGCAGTTCCCGCCGGATGACCAAGGATTTTTGATAATATTCCAGCGCCCGGTCATCCTCGCCTTTATTAACGTACAACACATTCCCGATGCCTAGGTATGACGACGCTGTATCCGGGTGCTTCTCGCCCAGCAGTTCCAATTGGATGGCTAAGGCTTTTTGATAATAATCCAGCGCCCGGTCATACTCGCGTTTATTGCTATACACATTCCCGATATTATTGTATGACAACGCCGTATCCGGGTGTTTCTCGCCCAGCAGTTCCAGCTTGATGGCTAAGGCTTTTTGATAATAATCCAGCGCCCGGTCATACTCGCGTTTATTGCTATACACATTCCCGATATTATTGTATGACGCCGCCGTATCCGGGTGCTTCTCGCCCAGCAGTTCCAGTCGGATGGCTGAGGCTTTTTGATAATAGCTCAGCGCCCTGTCATAATCGCCTTTATTATAATACACAGTCCCAATGTTATGGTATGATTTCGCCGTATCCGGGTGTTTCTCGCCCAGCAGTTCCAATTGGATGGCTAAGGCTTTTTGATGATAGTCCAGCGACCGGTCAGACTCACCTTTGTTCCGATACACCATCCCGATGTTATGGTATGACCCCGCCGTATCCGGGTGCTTCTCGCCCAGCAGTTCCTGTCGGATGGCCAGGGCTTTTTGATACGCGTCCAGAGCCCGGTCATATTTGGCCTGCAATTCACAAATTTTACCCGCTTTGGCGTAAGCATTCGCCGTCTCGGTATGTTTCTCGCCGTGTAATTGGAGGCACAGCTTCAGCGCCGCCGTCACATATTGATCAGCCAGAAGCAGGGCGTATTTGTCCTGCGCCGCCTGTCCGGCCTTGTCGTAAAAGGCTTTGGCCGGTTCCAAGCGCTCGGCCTTTTCATAATGCAGGGCAATATCGGCGTAGTAGGCCGGGTCGTCGGGGTTCAACTGCTCAATCGTCTCGGCAATCAGGCCGTGCAATTGCCGCAGCCGGGCTTTGAGCTGCATCCCGTAGGCGGCGTCGCGCAGCAGCACGTGGGTAAAGGCGTATCGAATCTCCTGCACGGCTGACCAAATCTGGTCTTGCGCCGCCATCTCCAAATCAGGATAAAATTGGGCCATGGGAAAGGCAGGGTCCAATTGATGGATGACCGTCATCAGAAAAACCGACTCAAACTCGCGCCCAATCACCGCGGCCGTCTTGATCAACTCCTTCAAGCGCGGCTGCAAGCGATCCAGCCGGGCCATCAACAAATCGGTCAACGTGGCGGGTAGGCCGATCTCCGCCAGCGTTGGGGGCAAATGGTAAACGCCGTTGTCTAAGAGCAGCAAGCCTTGTTCTTTTAGATAATGGGCATACTGTCCGGCAAAGAAGGGGTTGTGCCCGCTCTTGTCGGCAATAAATCGGACCGTCTCCGGCGCAATCTCCGCGTGCAATTGATCCGCCATCACCGTCGCCAACGAATCATCGGGTAGGCCGCCCAACTCAATCGTGTGACAGGTTACGTCTTTGTCCATCGGCAGCGCGGGTTTTGAACCGTCATCACGGTAGCGGCTCGTCACTAAAATCAGGATCGGATAACCGAATCGCTTCCCCCTTTGAAGGAGGGATTTATCTGGCGCAGGACTTGCATTGTCATCCTCCTGGCCCCCTTCAAAGAGGGAATTTATAGCACGGGTCAAGCGGGTAAATAATTTGGGCGTGTCCGGGTCTAACCACTGCAAATCTTCCAACAGAATAATAATTGGCTGGAGGCGGCTCAGGGCTTGAAACAGCGTTTTCAGCGCGGAAATCGTATTTTCGTAACGGTCTTTCGGGTCGAGGCGGGCATACAAGGAATTGTCCCACTGATGCTCCAGCAGCGCGCCGATGGTGGAGCGGGTGCGCTGGAGTTCAAGCCGTTCTGCACTGGCAATATCGATTGGGTTTAATGACGTTATCAATTGACCATATTTTTTCTCAAAACGGGCTTTGTTTTCAGCAGGACTCAACTGCGGCTCCTGATCAAAATAATCCTTCAAAAAATAGATGATAGGATTGAAACTTTTCTGCAAAATACTGTCGGTATGCAGCCGCAAAATGGCGCAGCGGTGGCGCAGTTGTTCGGTCGCCTCGTGAACGAGTCGCGACTTGCCCCCGCCCGGCGCGCCGTAGATATAGACGATCCCGGCAAATTTAGACCCTAAGGGTTTCTGAAAACTCTTAGGGTCTTCGCCAAAAATTGGCTGCGCCCACGCCAGCAACTGCTCGACCTCCGCCTCCCGCCCGACAAATTGCCCGTGATAGAGCGAGGCGACCTGCGCTTTGGCCGCCAGCAGCGTATAAGTCGCCACCGGGTCGGCGATGCCCTTGTATTTTATCGCGTCGATATAATTAATCTCGTAGGCGTGTCCAGCGTCGTGCCGAACCCGCTCGGTCACATAAATATCCCCCCACGCCGCCTTCATCATCAGCCGCACCGCCAGATTGACCGTCGCGCCCATCGGCGAATATTGGCAGCGCTGCCGCCCGCCGATGATTCCGGCAAAGGTCAAGCCGTAAGTGATGCCCGCCCGCCATTTTAGATTTTCCAAATCTTTAAGATTTGGAAAATCTCTTCTTACCGCCGAAATAAAATCCAGCGCCCGCTCCATATTCTTCTCAAAAGCCACCGGCGCGCCGAAGAAGACAATCGCCACGCCGCCCTTATCGCCAAAATCAAATTCTTTGAGATAGCCGCCGAAGCGGCTCTGGTTTTGGATCAGAATGGAGGCGAAGCGATTCAGTTCGTCGTGGTTGGCCACGCCCTCAAAGGAAATGAAAATGGAGACGACGTTGCGGAACTCGCCATGACCTTTAAAGTCCGCCACTGCGTCGGGCAGGAAGCGGCGGACGATGGCGCTCCGCAGGCGGGATTTAGAAATGACATTTCTTGGAGAAATGTCATTTCTGGCGGTTTTGGGAATAGAAAGCAGGTGATAAAAGCCGTCGGCAACCGGAGTGCAAAGCGTTAGCTTTGCCTTAGCCGATAAAGCCCCAAAGCTATCGCTTTGGACTCCGAGCGTGTCGTCAAAAATAATCTGCCCTTTTTCGGCGTGATGCTCGGCGTGGGCGCAGCCGTCAATGGCCGCGCCGCGGAAGTAGAAGGCCGCGCCGTCTCCAATCAATTGCCGGGGGTTTAAACCCCCGGCAATTGATTGGCCCACAATGCCCCATTCCACCCGGCCAAAGGACGCGCCGACCTTGACGGCCAGCGCAAAATCGCCGGCCTTTGTCTTTTGCAAGCCTTGTTGTTTGAAGATGGTTTGGATGCGGCGGGCACAGGTCAAAGCGTTGTAGCACAGATTAGCAATCAGTGCCTTTTGTTCGCCGAGTTTGCACAGATTGCTAATCTGTGCTACAGGCTGCGGAAAGATGGCCGTGAACGCATCCCCGGCAAACAGGGTGATGAATCCGCCGCGATTATAGACGGCATCCACCATCGGCTGAAACACGCGGTTGAGGATGCCGGACAGGATTTCCGCGCCCTCGTCGCCAAAGGCCATCAGCGCTTCGGTCATGGGCGTAAAGCCGGAAATGTCCACAAAGAGCGTGGCGGCCTCGAGCTGGCCGGTCAATGTTCCGGCGAGATAGTTGTCGTGGATAAAACGAGGGATCAGGTTTTTCATTGATGATGAACTCCGCGTGGTCAGATGTTAGTTTTGCGAAGGTTTTTCCTTCAGTTTCATCCCGCACTTGGGGCAGTCGCCGGGCTTGTCAGAAATGACTTCCGGGTCCATCGAACAGGTATAGACTTTCTTGCCCGTCTGTCGCAGTTCATTTTCCAATTGCTCAGGCGATTTCGCGGAGTCTGATTTCGCAGAGGTCATTTTCGCCATATCGTGCCCGGCGTGATCGGCGGCAGCCTTTGGCTTTTCCCCGACTTTTTCAATCAGTTTCATGCCGCATTTGGGACAGTCACCGGGCTGGTCGGAAATGACCTCCGGGTCCATCGAACAGGTATAGACTTTCTTGCCCGCCTGGCGCAGCTCTTTCTCTTTCTGCGCGGCCTGCTTCAGTTCATCCGATTCCGTTGTGCTGGCCGGATGATCGGCGTGTTCCGCTACCGGGCTTGTGACTTCAGCCGCTTCCGCACCTTCGTGGTGATGGCTCAACTGGCTCATGCTGGCCTGAAGGTTGCTTTCCGAGTCAATCAGAAAGTGCGATGAAGTCACCAACTTTTCGCCTTCCTGCAAGCCGGCAGTGATCTCCACAAAACCTTCGGAACGCAGCCCCAGTGTGACTTCGCGCGATTCAAAATAGCCGCCGCCCAAGGCCACGACCGCGTTGAATTTGTCGCCGGATTGGATGATGGCCTGCTCCGGGACGACAATACCGTTCAGGGTGATGCGCGATTTAATCTTAACGTTGGCAAACATATCCGGCTTCAAGTGACTGTGATGATCCATATTCTTGACTTCGATGCGGACTTTGGCCGTGCGCGTCTAGCCGTCTAAGTGGGAATCTATATACGTAATTTTACCGTTGAAGACGCGATCCGGCAGATAGGACAGCGTAATCTCCGCGTCATCACCCAGCTTGACCCAGGGCAATTCATACTCATACACATCGGCATAAACCCAAATGTTCGACAAATTGGAAATTTTGTACAGCGTCATGCCCGGCATGATGGACGTGCCTTTAAGAACCATTTTGTCAATGACATAGCCCGATGCGGGCGAGTAAACGGTCATAATCTTATTCGGCTTGCCGCGTTGCTCCAGAGCCTTGATTTCCGCGTCGGAAATGTCCCAATAAGACAGCCGGCGCTTGACGCTGGCCAGCATGTCGTCCCCGCTACCGACAGTTGAGCTTTGTTGATATTTCAGCGCCGTCAGGTATTCTTCCTGGGCGGTCACAGCATCAGAATCAAAATGATTTTTGCCGACTTCACTATTGCCCGCCTTCTTTGTTTAAGGAAAGATTGTCCAAATCCGTTCCAACCGCCAACTCCAAATCCGCTCGCGCCGTCATCAGCTTCATCACGGCCATGTGGTAGTCCAGCCGGGCCATCAGCAACATGCGATAGGCGTCCAGCAGCATTAAAAATTCCGTTTGGTTGGTTTGATAGGCGGCCAGGGTGGTTTGCAGCGTTTGTTCGGCCTGCAGGTTGATGCCGGCGTTGACATCCACATACAGGCCGAGCGAGTCGCGCGCGTTTATGCGGGTGGACCAGAAGGCGCGGTTGGCCGGCGGATTATAGACCCGGCCGCCAAAGCCAAAGCTCCCCAGGCGGAAGGTGGTGAGATCGAGGTCGGCATCCAGCGGCAGGCTGATGCGCACGGTTTGGGCCGCGGCCGTGGCCAGATTGGGATCGTTCTCGAAGCGGATGGTGTAGGGCAACGGTTGGCTTGCGCCGATCCAGTTTGGCTCGCCGTAACCGGCCCGGGCCGGTGATGTCGTTGGGGTCGAAAGACAAGCGTGTGAGAAAGCAGATGAGTTCCGATAAAAGTTTGCAGCCTAAATCTACCAAGGCACTTTCTAGCCACGTTTTCCAAACCACACATTTAAGCCAGCAACCCCCGAAAGCAGGCCCACAAAGAGCAGCTTCTGACACAGAATCTATCAGTGACGCCGATTTGCAGCGCTTGATTGCTGATCTTGATGAATAAAATATCACTCCACCCCTCCCTACTCCACCACACCGGCTTTCAACCGCCGCTCCTCCCGCCAGCAATACAGCACCGGCACAATCAACATCGTAATTACTTGCCAGGTCATGCCGCCGAAGATGGGCAGGGCCATGGGCATCATAATGTCCGCGCCGCGCCCGGTGGCGGTGATGACCGGCAACAGGGCAATCACGCTGGTCACGGTGGTCATCAGGCAGGCCCGCACCCGGCGTTGACCGCCCTCCAGTGTGGCCGCGCGAATGGCCTCCACCGACATGGGCCGGTTGGCGTGAAAGCTTTGCTCCAAATATGTGGCCATAATTACGCCGTCGTCCTCGGCCACGCCCATCAAGGCGATGAAGCCGACCCACACGGCCACGCTCAGATTGACCGGCCCGACCCGCATTAACTCGCGCATGTCCACGCCAAACAGGCTGAAGTTGAGGAACCAATCCTGGCCGTAGAGCCACAGCATCATAAAGCCGCCGGCCACGGCCACGCCAATGCCGGAAAAGACGAAGATGGTGATGGGCAGCGAGCGAAATTCAAAGTAGATAATGATAAACACCAGTAGCAGGCAGAAGGGCACAATCACGATCAGCTTTTTCTGCGCCCGAATCTGGTTCTCGTAACTACCGGCAAAGGTGTAGCTGACGCCGGCCGGAATCTCCAACTGTCCGGCAGCGATTTTTTGCGTCAACAGGTTGCGCGCCTGCTCCACCACGTCGACTTCGGCCCAGCCCGGATTTTTGTCGAACAGGACATAGCCGATCAAAAAGGTGTCCTCGCTCTTGATCATCTGCGGGCCGGGTTTGTAGACAATCTGGGCCAGTTGCGCCAGCGGAATCTGCGCCCCGCCCATGGCCGGGACGAGGATTTTGTGCAGGTCTTCGATGCTGTCGCGCCGCTCACGTTGGTAGCGCACCCGCACCGGATAACGCTCGCGCCCCTCCACCGTCGTGGTGATAGGCCGCCCGCCGATGGCCGATTCGATCACGTCCTGCACTTCCTGCAGCTTGATGCCGTAGCGGGCAATGGCCAGCCGGTCAATTTCGATCTCCAAATACGGCGTGCCGACAATACGGTCGGCAAAGACGGAGGCGGCGTTGATGGCCGGAATTTCCCGGAGGATTTTTTCGATCTCCAGACCGACTTTTTCGATGGTGGCCAAATCCGGGCCTTTGATCTTGAGGCCCATGGCCGCGCGCATTCCGCTTTGCAGCATGACGATGCGCGTGGCAATCGGCTGTAGCTTGGGCGCGGAGGTCACGCCCGGCACTTCGGCGGCGCGGATGATTTCGGCCCAGATGTCGTCCGGTTTTTGGATGCCCGGCCAGGCGGCGCGTCCGGGATTCAGATCGGGATCGAGGGCCGGTCGCCATTGGCGGAAGTAGCGGCCTTTGGGATCGGGAATCAGCTTGCCATTGGAGTCGCGGGCGAATTTGCCTTGCACGACGTATGGCTGGCCATCGGGCGCCGGCGCGGGCCGCCCGTCGGCCAGGCGGAAAATGTCGGTGGAATCGGCCTCGAACTTGAAGGTCAGGCGATTGCCGTCGGCGTCAATGATGTAGTCCGGGACGTAGTTGATGACCGTCTCGATCATGGACAG
Source organism: uncultured Gemmatimonadota bacterium (assembly GCA_964404765.1). Classification (GTDB taxonomy): domain Bacteria; phylum 4572-55; class 4572-55; order 4572-55; family 4572-55; genus CAYOLL01. The sequence continues at coordinate 7,925 of CAYOLL010000098.1, forward strand.
GGGCGCGGGGTCCAGCGCAGACTCGACCCGGCCGATTTTGCCGACCACTTCGGACACTTCCGGGATGGCGCGGATGGCCATGTCCTGTGTCTGAATCACATTCAGGGCCTCGCTGATGGAGGCGTGCGGCATGACGCTGGGCATGAACAGATACGAGCCTTCGTCAAAGGGCGGCATGAATTCCTTGCCCAGGCCGGGAAATTTGTGGGCGACATACGACACCGGCGCAAAAGTCCGCAACGGCTGTGGCAGCCAACTGAATACGGCGTCGAAACCGATCCAAACCATCAGCCCGATCAACAGGGAAAATAGCGGGATGGACAAAAACGTCTTCTTGTGATGGAGACACCAGCCCAACACGACCGGATAGAAGTAGCGGAACAGCAGGAAAATGGCCAGCAATCCGCCGACAATCAGTCCGACAAAAGCCATGTTGGCGACTGCGCCCGGCTCCGGCCCCAGCGGCAGCCAGGCCGCGCTGAGGAAGTAGAGCACGACCAGGACGAGCAGGGCATTGCCGATCTGACTGGGCGCAATGTTTTTTGCCACGGAGACACGGAGATCACGGAGAAAGCTTTTTGAATTTGAATCTTGCTTGTCGTCGGGTTTTTTGTCTTCTAATTCATCACTCTGTGTACTCTGTGACTCAGTGGCAAGTCGCTTATTCCGGCGGGTAAAGAGCCAATGAGCCAGCGGCGGCACAATGGTCAAGGCCACGATCATCGAAGCAATCAACGTGAAGGTTTTGGTGAAGGCCAGCGGGCGGAACATCTTGCCCTCCGCGCCTTCCAGCAGAAACACGGGCAGGAAGCCGATGATCGTATTGGTCACGGCAGAAACCAGCGCCCCGCCCACCTCGCTGACGGCCCGGAAAATCACGGCCAGACGGCTTTCGGCGGGATCGGCTTTGGCCAGATGATACAGGATGTTGTCGCAGATGACGATGCCCATGTCCACCGTCGTGCCAATGGCGATGGCGATCCCGGCTAAGGCCATGATGTTGGCGTCTACCCCGACGATTTTCATGGCGATAAAGCACATCAGCACGGCGAAGGGCAAGACCATAGAAACGAGCAGCGAACTGCGCACGTGGGCAATCATGACGATCAACACGAGCACGGTGATGAGAATTTGCTGATACAGGTCGCGGCTGAGCGTGCCCAGGGTCTCGTAAATCAGGCCGGTGCGGTCGTAAAAGGGCACGATTTTGATCTGGCTGATTGTGCCGTCAGGCAGGGTCTTTTTGGGCAGGCCGGGCGAGATTTCGGCGATCTTGCGTTTGACGTTTTTGATGGCTTCCAGCGGATTTTCGCCGTAGCGCACGACCACCACGCCGCCGACGGCTTCCGCGCCTTCCTTGTCCAGCGCGCCCTGGCGCAGGGCCGGGCCTTTGCTGACTTTGGCCACATTTTTGACATAGACCGGCACGTTGTTATTGACCGTGATGACGGCGTTTTCCAGATCGGCAATAGTCTTGACAAAGCCCACGCCGCGAATGACATAGTCGGCCTTGTTGATCTCGATGCTGCGCGCGCCCACATCTATGTTGGACATCTGCACGGCCTCGATAACCTGGTTCAACCCGACGCGATAGGCCCGCATGGCATCCGGGTCCACGTCAATCTGATATTCCTGCACAAAGCCGCCGACCGAGGCCACTTCGGCCACGCCGCCGGCCGCGAGCAGACCGAAACGGACGTACCAATCCTGCACCCGGCGCAGTTCCGGCAAATCCCAGCCGCCGGTGGGTTGACCGTCCGCATCGCAGCCTTCCAGCGTATACCAAAACACCTGGCCGAGTGCGGTCGCGTCCGGGCCGAGCGCGGGTTGGACACCCTCCGGCAAGGTTCCGGACGGCAGGCTGTTCAGCTTTTCCAGAATGCGCGAGCGGGCCCAGTAAAATTCGGCCTTCTCCTCAAAAATAATGTAGATGGACGAGAAGCCGAACATGGAATAGCTGCGGATGGTCTTGACCTCCGGCAGGCCGAGCAGCGCCACCGTCAGCGGGTAGGTGATCTGATTCTCCACGTCCTGCGGCGAGCGGCCTTCCCAGTCGGTAAAGACGATTTGCTGGTTCTCGCCGATGTCGGGAATGGCGTCCACGGCCACCGGGTTGCGTTCCAAAAAGGGCACGTCCCAGTCGAACGGCGCGGTCATGACGCCCCAGGCCAGCACGACCAGCATGAGCAGCAGGACGATGAGTTTGTTTTCGAGGCAGAAGCGGATAAGTTTATTAATCATAATTTCAAGTATTAATGAGAGAAGGAATAAAGTATAAACGATAAATTGGCAAGCATCGCCAACCGTTTATAGTTTATCATTTATCGTTTGTCATTTATCGTTCGCTTTGCGGTATGAATGCTTGTGCTGATAATTTTCCGCAGTTCAACGCTTTCATCGAGCAACGGCTGTACGCGCTCCGCCGGCAGCAATTCACTGCGCTGAATGATTACCAGCCACGTCCAGGACTCGTTCAATTCTTTGAGCACAATGCCGAGTTTGTGAACGAAATCCGGTTTGCTTTCCGCGCCGCGAGCCTCGCCATAATTGGGCGCAGGCGATGTGCCGCTGCGCAGCAACTGTCCGCCCACATGGCGCCCGGCGTATGTTCGCGGTAAGGCCGAGCACAGCTTCATAATCCGCACGGCAAAGTTGATTAGCCGTTCTTGAATATCATCGCCTTTGACCATATTGTGCCATCCTCTTATTCATTTATCCTTTATCGGTTATACTTCTATCATTTATAGTTTCCATGACCTTTCGACAAATCCGCCTTCTTCGACCCGCACGAAAACATCTCGCTGCCGAAATACGGATTCTCCGTGCCGTCCTTGCCTTGCAGCCAATCCGCGCCTTTAAAGTCAAACGCCATCGGGCAATGATATTTCAGCAGCTTGTGCGACTTGCTGCCAAAAGCCTCGGCCAAGGCAATCAGCGCGTTGGACATGGGCTGAAATTGCGTCCGGGCGGCCTCCAAATCCGCAGCGTTGGCGATGCCCCCCGCGCTTTGCTTGATGGCCATATGCTGCGGCATGTAGACATAGTGTTGAGCCTCGCTCATGGCTTTCATGTCCGTTTTTTGCAGAGCCGCCGTCACTTGTTGGGCCGCTTTTTTGGCGTTGTCCGGGTTGTCGTGGCTGAGGGCAAATTGCAGATCAAAATAGGCCGCGTAAACGGCATCCAATTGGCCCATCACGTTGTCGGGCAAGGCCGCGGACGTTGTCAGTGCGAGCTTTTCCGTCGTGGTCGAAACCGGCTTGACTTCGGCGTGGTCGTGCCCAGCGTGTCCGTCCTTCGGCGGGTTCATCATGCTGGGTTTGCCGAGCAGTTGGGCGGCGCTGTCAATCTTGAAATTGCCGTTGATGACCACCTTCTCGCCCTCGTTCAGCCCGGACTTGACCAAGTAAAAATCCCCGGCGCGCGGCCCCAGCGTCACTTCCCGGCTTTGGTAAACGCCCGCCTGATCGGGCGATTCCACATACACCAGGGCCCGCCGCCCGGTAATCAGCGGGGCCGAGGCCGGAATGATCAATGGCGCTTCCTTTTTCACATTCTTGGCGCTGATGTAGCCCAATTCCTCCGCCCGCACTAAGGCCATGCCGCAAATATCGCAACTGCCCGGCCCACTTTTGACGATTTCCGGGTGCATCGGGCTGATCCATTTACCGGCTAAGCCGGAGTCAATAACCTTGCCGTCGGGCGTGATCTGCGCCTGCACGGTGGCCCGCACAAACATGTCCGGCTTGAGCCGCCCGTCCTTGTTGTCCACGTTAACCCGCACTTTGATCGTCCGGGTCATATCGTCCAGCGTCGGATTGATGAAGGCAATGCGCCCGCTAAAAACCTCGCCGGGATAGGTTTCGGTTTCAAACGTCACCATTTGGCCGTAATGCAGCCAGGCCAGATCGGATTCATAGGCATCAATCTGCACCCAGACTTTGGACAAATCCGTAATGTCGTAAATGGTCATGCCCATTTCTACGTACGCGCCGGGATCAACCGGCTTGGCCGTCACCACGCCGCTGATGGGCGAATAGAGCGTCAAATGCTCGGCTGGCTGGCCGTTGTCTTCGATGGCTTTGATCTGGGCGTCGGTTAGGCCCCATAGCCGCAGCTTTTCGCGCACGGCGTTTAACGTTACGTCAGTGGAACCGGCCAATTCCGATGCGCTTCCAGTTATATTCTTGGCGGCGCGAACCGTCTGAATCAGTTCCTGCTGCGCGGACAGCAACTCCGGGCTGTATATCTCGACCAGATGATCGCCCGCGTTGACCATCACGCCGGTGTAGTTGACAAACATACGGTCAATTCGCCCGGAAATGCGGGCGGCCACATGACGCAGCCGCGTCTCGTCATACGCGACCTTGCCGACTAAGCGCAGTTCCGTTTCCATAAACTCGCGCTTGACCGTCGCCGTCTGCACCTGGGCCAGCTTGCGCGCCCGTTCGGACAGGACCACTTCGCCGGAACCGCCCGCGTGATCGTCGTTGCTCTTGACGGGAATCAAGTCCATGCCGCACAGCGGGCATTTGCCGGGATTAGGTTGGCGGATTTGCGGGTGCATGGAGCACGTCCAGATGATGGCCGGTGTCGTTTCCGCCGGGGTGTGGATGTGGTCGTCTTTAGCCGGGCCGCCGCCCATGAAATAGCCGATGGCAAATGCCAGTCCAATCAATACAATCCCAATCAGACGATTTTTTAAAGTGCTTCCACTTGCGCTATTTTCCATGTCAAACTCCTTTTGCATCTCAAAACGAGTGTTTGATACCAAGTTCAATTTTTCGGGGTAGGACGACAAAAACGAGCGGTTCCTTGCGGGTATGGGCAAAATAACCGCTGCTTGCGCCAACAGCCAATCCCGCCAGCACATCCGTCTGCCAGTGGGCCTGGGCCTTGACGCGGCCTGCGGCCATGTATATCGGCACAATGGCCAAACCGTAGACCCAGGGATGATCCGGCCCGTACTCCAAAATAATCGGCGTCAACAGTGCGGTGGCGCTGGACGTGTGCCCGCTGGGAAAGCTGTAATTCCCCTTGCCCTGAAACCACAAGCCCGGATCATTCGTATCGCGCGGGCGCTTGCGGTTTAAGGTGTATTTCAGGCTGCTGGTCAGCAGTTCGCTCATCATATAAGCGTCCACGCTTTGCCACATGGCCCGGCCCGAACGGGATTGATCGCCTTCCCACAACGCGCCCAAAGCCAGCGTTGCGCCGAGCGCCACCGGCAAATTGTAGTGCGCCTGCCAAATTCCGCCTGTTTCTTTATGAACCCTGTGATCGAAGCCGGCCTGGGCTAATCCGTTGTCAATTCCCAGCAGCAGGGAAACGAGTAGGATAATTTTTGATGTAGGCATGAATCCCGCTTTCTTCGTTTGAAGAGAATTTTTTCCCAATTTGCAATGTGCCAATCCTTCTCCAGCTACTCAATTCCGATCCAATTCCTGGCCGACTAAATTTTCGATCTCCGCCTTCGCTTTCGCCCGATTCGTCAACGCCTGCTCGTAAGCCAATTCAAACTCCAGCAACGTGCGTTGGGCGTCAATCCAGGCCATGAACTCCACTTGATTGGCGATAAATGCCTGTTGGGTGACGTTGAGCGCCTGCTCCGCCTTCGGAATCAGACTCTCGCGATACAGGCGGATTTTCCGTTCCGCGTCGCGATATTCGTATAACTTCATTTTCAGTTCGTTTTGCAGCATGTTTTCATCGGCGGCCGTTTGCTCGCGCATGGCGGCAAAGTTGTGCTCGGCTTCGCGTCGTTCGCCGGTATACTTGCCACGCCATAATGGAATATTGACCGTCGCCATCACGCTAACTTGATCCATCGCTTCGCCGCCCATCGCCGCCACGTCTTCCGTCGTTATCATATCCATGTAACCTAAACCCAGACCGAATTCCGGCCGGCCTTTCCATTTGGCCATGCCGATCATCGCCTTCATGCCTTCGGCCGCGCCGCGCATGGCCTGCAAGTTAGGATTCGACGCGGTCAACAACGCGCTGAGTTCTTCCTCCGTCTGCGCCAGCCGGAGCGTGTCAATTTGCGTGGGCACGGGCAGCGGCATTTGTAGCGGGCGGTTCAAAGCGGCATTCAAGCGGGCCACAACCTGGCTTTGCATATCCTGAATACTGCGCACTTCGTCGGCCATTTTGCCCAATTCCACTTCCATTCGCATCAACGTGGAAAACGGCTCCATGCCGGTTTGATACTGCGTCCGTGTGACTTCCACAAGGCTGCGCATCAACGCCTCATTCTTCTGGGTGATGGCCAACATCCGACCCCAATAATAGTAATCGGCGAAGGCCAGCTTGACTTCGGCGCTCAGCTTGCGCTTGGCCGCTTCCAGGCGATAGAATTGTGCCTGGGCCTGGCGTTCGGCAGCGTCACCGGCGGCGGCGCGCATTCCGGGCCAGGGAATCATCTGCATGACCTGAACTTGCTGGCGCGTGTCCATTTGGCGGACAAAATATTCATAGGTGACTTGCGGATCGGGCCAGCCGGCGGCCGGCGGCTGTTTTTGCTGCGCCGCCTGCCAGCGGGCAAATTCCGCTTTCAATGTCGGATTGTGCAACGCGGCATAGCTTAGATAATCATCCAATGTGGCCGTGTCGGTCAACTCCGGCGAAGCGGGCGTAGTCCCCGGGGTTTGCGCCTGCCCGGAAACCGCGCCAAGTCCAAGCGCGAAGAGCATGATAAAACGCTTTAGCATACTGGCTCCTTAGGCGTACTTTCAGTTGGTCGAAGCGACCGGGTAATCTTCTTCGGCCAAAATTGCTTTAATGCGATCCAGGTTGATCTGCGCTTCGTCAAATTCGACCGTCGCTTGCTTGGCCGGAATGTTGACGTTGACCGTGCGAATGCCGGCGGCCGGCTGTAACGCCGTCGTGATGGCCTTCACGCAATGCGGACAGGAAATGTTGGGGATACTTAACGTGACTTGTGACATGGCGATTCTCCTTTCGATTGGTGGAGTGTAAAGGTGAATTTTTGCACCTACCGGTGGGAATAAAAATTGTTGGTGGCAGACGCAGAGCGTTGGTGACGACGCTGACGCTGCTCCTTGCGGTCAGGTTAATCCTTCAAGGCAATTCCATTGGTTTGAGTCCGACCTTGATGTCTTTGATTTTCGTCCGAGTTGTCATTGCAACGGTTGAAATCCCCCCAAAGCATAAAAAACATCATACTATACAAAACGCGTCTCATGGTTGCGACCCTCCTTTTTATTAGCGGATTATTTGAGCAGTGTCATTTGGCGGATGACACGAACACGGCTGTCAACGGTGAGTTCATAAAAATAGACGCCGCTGGCTGCAGCGTGGCCAGAGTCATTCAATCCGTCCCATTCGGCAATATAGTTACCACTCTCTTTTGGACTATCGGCCAAGTTACGAATGAGTCTGCCGGTCACATCATAAATTCGTAATTGCGCACGCCCTGCCTGCGCCAATTGATAAGCGATCTGCGTCGGCGTACGGAAGGGATTGGGATAGTTTTGATCTAATCGAAATGGCGCATCGGCTTGATGTTCGTCTTCCACGCCGAGCGGACTTTCTGTTATCGTAATCGGCACCGTGGCCGCGCCCTGCTTAACACCGTTGTAAGGTGACAGATATTCGATTTCGACGGAATAATTATTTGCTACTATCGGCGCAATAATAAAATCGTAGCGCTCGCCGGGGTAGACTGTCCATTCGGTCACAACTTGTTGCATGGTTGTCGGCAAAGGGCGTCCATCGGAGGAAACAACGGTCACAGGCAGTCCGTTCCAACGAAATCGGTGCGCCAAATAACCCATGTTGACCACGCGGACGACCAGCCGCTGACCGGCCTTCAATGTGGCCGTGCTGGTTGGGTCTGTCAGAGTTTGTGTGGCGGACATACCGTTGACGATAAAATAATTGGGGTCGTACTCGTTAAAAGGATAGACAATGTTGTCGTTATCGGGCAAATTATGCCAGGCTGTGACATACTCGCCGGTGACCCAGATTCGCTCCAGATCATAGGCCGGTCCGTCTGTCCAAACGTTCCGCGAACCATTTGCCGGATCAATCACCACGGCGCCGTACATGCCCATCTGAAAATGGCGCACGGTCTGTACATGGCAATGATAAGCATATGTCCCGGCATGGGGCGCAATAAAATCGTAAATGTACGTGCCCATCGCCGGTATTTCGCGTGAGGTATGCGGCACACCATCCATCGCCTGGGACACATCCAGGCCATGCGGATGAATGGTATGGGCCATATTCGATGTATTATTGAAATGCAGAAAAACATGGTCGCCTTCTTTAGCCCGGAGCACTGGCCCCGGCACTTTATAGGGCGACATCATACCTCCGTCAAGACGGAAACCCCAAATGGGAAATTTCTGTCCGTCGTGCATCGTGGTGGTGCCCATTTCCCCGACCGTAAGGTTATAGTGCACGTCTGCGGCGTCAACTTGCGCCGCTATAAACCCAAGTAACAAAATTGAAAGGATTGTTTTCATTTTAATGCCCACCCTGGATGTTAAGCATAGCCATCATGCCGTTAGGATAAACGCCCCGGGCCGTGGCCGACATCAGGGCATGATCGTGTACCGGGAACATACCGGCTTGATGCGGAGTCAATCGAACTTGGATGCCCTCGCCCGGTTTGACCGGAAAAGTGTCTTTGGAAAAATCAGCCGGATAAGCCTGGCCATTGTGATTGATTAAAGTCACATGGTAACCGTGAAAATGAAGCGGATGAACCCACAAACCGCCGTTGACGATCCAGATATTGAGTGGCTGATTGACCTGCCCGACCACCATACTCAGCGGGTCGCTTTGTGAGGCGGGAAAGCTCAGACCGTTGATGGTAAAATAGTCTGGGCGGTACGAAGCGGGATCAACCGTTTTGTTGCTGTCAAGCGCTTTCAACCATTCCAGGTCATGCTCATTTAAAAACCAGACAAAATCGGGGGCGACGTCAGCGGGATTTTTGACAACAACTGCGCCGGATAAACCACGCGCCACGTTGAATGGATAGTCGGTCGGATCAATAAACGGATAAACCCCTGGCGCAGTTGGCTCAAGCGTCAGCATGTCCGACGCGCCAGGCCCAAGCATAACTGACCGGTCGTTAAATGTCCACTTAACGCCATGCGCGACCGCATCCTGATTGATGACGGTCAACTGAAGTCGGTCACCGGTATTGATTTTAAGAACCAAACGCGAAACTGTGACCGACTGCGTTGGAGACTGCGAAAAACTCTTGATTGGCAGAACGGCCAGACTATCTATGGGCATAAATTGACCCGCCCGAATGTAGATTGTTTCCGTTCGGTCAGCGGCTTCGGCCACTCCAAAGCTGATGCCAATAATGATAAGCCAAAGAAAGACTCTTAACGTAAGACACCTCCTCTTTTGGAATCGTGATGCTTTCAATGAATAACATGAATAACAGAAAATTTTCCACAGGATTTTTTGGGAAATCCACCTTCGACTTCACATTTTGTTGCCAAATAGAAAACCGATTTGCTGCCAAATAGCAAAACAATGACCACATTAGGCAAAGGTGCTGGGCTTGTATGGCAGACGGGTCAGCGTCCTTCAAGACAGGGATACATGAAGCGGCGTATCTCACCTCCGGTCACGGGTTAAATGATAAATCTACTTTGCCCGGTGCAAGATAAAAGCCAAAAACGGGAAGATAAGGGGGTCTCAGATCAGAAGGGGAAAACAGCGGGATTTAGATGCGTTTAGCGGGGGATCTGCCAAATAAAGCATGGACGAAAAAAGCGACTCACGCCCGACAGAATCAAAAGACAATAAAGTGCAAATGTGAGGATCAGAGGGATTTACTTTGGTAGTTAATATTGAATTATCCGTATTGAATTTGTGAACTTCAAAATGGCAGCAAGGCGTTGGCTGTGAATCTGTTTCAACATTATCTCGGCAAGGGGAAGAAGAATCGGACGCATCAGCCTTTTCGGTATGGCAACAGCTTTTTGTCGGCTCCGGTTTTGAATGCATACAACGATCGTGCCCGCTGTGCGCCACCGTCAAACTCCAGCTATTACCGGTCATTTGACAGAGGTGCTGCACCAGCGGCAAGCCACTCCCGGCCAATATATAAAAAGTAATAAATGTTAGGGCAAGAAATTTTTTCATCGAATAACCTTTCACGCAGTAATATGAGCAGTATCTAATATATGCGCAATGCCTTTTTTGTTCCACAACACAATATTTGCCGGTTGTTTGTGTATCAATGCCCGCTCTGCGCCAGCCAAACCGCCAGCGCGCCGACTGCAATGGCCATCAGCGCAATGCCGGTCAAATAGGCGTAGTCGCTGATGATCTCGCGCAGGGGCGGATGCAAAATTTCCTCTGCCGTTTCGGGCCGCTTGAAGCCGCGCAGCCGCAGGGCGTTGGTGACGACGCTGACGCTGCTCATGGCCATGGCCGCCGCCGCAATGATTGGGTCGAGCAGCAAGCCCCAAATCGGATACAACGCGCCCATGGCCAGCGGCACCAGCGCGATATTGTAGGCAAAAGCCCAGAACAGTCCTTGCTTGATTTTGGTGACGGTCTTGCGCGACAGGGCAATGGCCGTGACGATGTGGCGCAGATCGCCGCCGATGAGCGTAATGTCCGAGGCGGCCATAGCCACGTCCGTGCCCGTGCCGATGGCGATGCCCAGATCGGCTAAGGCCAGGGCCGGGGCGTCGTTGATGCCGTCGCCGACCATGGCCACGATTTTGCCCTGTTCTTGCAATTTTTTGACTTGGGCGGCCTTTTGTTCGGGCAGCATTTCGGCCAGAATGTTTTCGATGCCGGCCTGTTTGGCGATGGCCGCCGCCGTGGCCCGGTTGTCGCCGGTCAGCATCCAGACTTCTAAGCCGAGGGCTTTCAGTTGGGCGACGGCGATCTGCGATTCCGGCTTGAGCGTATCGGCCACGGAAATGATGCCGGCCAATTGCCCGTCAATGGCCACGAACATGGGCGTTTCGCCGCTGCGAGCCAAATCATCCGCAGAATCAAACCCTAAGGGTCTTTCGGAACTATTCAAAATTGGATTGAGACCCGCGGAGTCCAAAGCGAGAGCTTTGGCATTGCCAGCAGAAAAACCAAAGCTATCGCTTTGGACTCCGTTGTTTTTCATCAAAGCCAAATTGCCCAACAAAACTTCACGTCCTTCAATTTTCGCCTGAATACCTTTGCCCGGAATCGCCTCAAAATGCTGCACCGGCGGTAAATTCAGCCCGGACGTTTTTGCATAATTGACAATCGCCTCGCCCAACGGATGCTCGGAGCCGACTTCCGCCGCCGCTGCTAAGCGCACGACTTCGGCTTCGGTCAAATCCGACCGCGTGATGACTTGTTTGACCACGGGCTTGCCGTGCGTCAACGTGCCGGTTTTGTCCAAGACGATGGTGTTGATGCGGCGTGCTTGCTCCAGCGCCTCGCCGCCACGAATGAGAATGCCGTATTCCGCCGCTTTGCCGGTGCCGACCATAATAGCAGTCGGCGTGGCCAGACCCAAGGCGCACGGGCAGGCGATAATCAAGACAGCGATGGCAGTGGTCAAAGCAAAGGTCAGCGACGGGCCGACGATCAGCCACACGCCAAAGGTCACGGCGGCCAGAATCAGAATGATCGGCACAAAATAGCCGGAAATCGTATCCGCCAGGCGTTGGATCGGCGCTTTCGTCCCTTGCGCGTCCTCCACCAACTGCACGATGCGCGCCAGCGTCGTGTCCCGCCCGACCTGCGTCGCCCGAAAAATGAAACTGCCCGTCTTATTCAGCGTCGCGCCGATGACCGTATCGCCCGCGCCCTTTTCCACCGGATTGCTTTCGCCGGTCAACATGCTTTCGTCCAGCGCGGTTCGGCCTTCGGTGATCACGCCGTCCACCGGCACTTTTTCGCCGGGGCGGACGCGCACCAAGTCGCCCACTTGCACATTTTCAATCGGCACGTCTACTTCGTCGCCGCCGCGCACGACGCGGGCGGTTTTGGCCTGCAAACCCATTAAGGCTTTCAGGGCCGCGCCGGTTTGTTTTTTAGCATTCGCTTCCAGCCAACGGCCAATCAAAATCAGCGAGATAATAATGATGCCGGTTTCGTAATACAAATGAAAGGGCAGGCCCCAGCGCTCGGCCAAATGCGGCCACAAGGTCACAAAAGCGCTGTAACCATAAGCCGCGCTCGTGCCGACGGCCACCAGCGTGTTCATGTTCGTGCCGCCGTGTTTGGCCGAGGCCCAGGCAGCTTGATAGAAAGCGGCCCCGGCCCAAAACTGCACAATCGACGCGGCAATGAACAAAATCGGGGCGATGGTGCGCATGTCCAAATGAGTCGGCAGATACATCAAAATCATCATGGCCACACCGATGGGCAGGCTGACCAGCGCCTTGAAGCGCAGTTCGTCCAACTCGCGCTGGCGCTTTTGTTCGAGCGGATCGGGTTGTGTCGTTTCCGACGGAGACCCTAAGGGTTTCCCAAGACCCTTAGGGTCTGGCTTTGATACATTTTCTTGCAGCAGGCGCAATTTGTAACCGGCCTTTTCGACGACCTCGGCCAATTGTTTGCGCGTCACCTGCGCCGGGTCGTAAACGACATGGGCCATTTCGGTGGCTAAGTTGACGTTGACGGTTTGCACGCCCGGCGCTTTGGCCAGTTTCTTCTCCACCCGCGTGACGCACGAGGCGCAGGTCATGCCTTCCACGCCCAAATTTTCTTCGATCATGATGGGCTTGATCTCCGCTAACGGCAATCGTTTGGAAACAGTCGTTTCGATTGCCCCGTTTTTTGAGTTGACAGTTGTTGCGGTCATAGCGAATTCTCCTTTTTGAATGGTGAGACAATGTTGGATTTTTGTCAGCTTCCAAACGTTTAGACGGAGAAATCGAAAATGGTTACAGTAAAAAAACTGGGTTCAGGGTTCAAAGCTCACGGTTATCGCGGCGTAATTTGGTCGGTTTGATTGCAATGGCAATCCAGACAGCCGTGTTTGGCGCAGACACGGCAGGTTTGTTCCAACTGTTCGCGCAGGGCTTGCCGGGCGCGATGGCGGCGCACCTTCAAATTGTTCGGGGTGATGTTGAGTTGCCGGGCAACGGCGGCGGCATCTTCGTCACGCAAGTCCAGGCGTTCGATCAACTCGCCATATTCCGGCTTCAGCGTGGGAATGAGGACGCGGAAGCATTCGCATAATTGCTGCTCGTCATCCGCTGCGGCAGCGATTTCCGCGTCGGAATCGGCCATGCCAAGCGTAGCGGCAACGCGCTGTCGGCGGCGATAAACATCCGCAATCGTGTTATTCACAATGCGATAGAACCAGGGCAGGAGCTTGGCGTCGTCCCGCAAGTTATCGGCCGCGCGCAGGGCTTTGAGCAGGCTATCCTGCAAAATGTCTTCGGCCAAATCGGCCTCGCCGGTTTTTTTGCGGATGTAGGCCAGCAATTTTTCGCGATGTTGGAGCAATCCGGTCAGTTTTGCATCGGGCATAAAATTTCCTTGCGCCGGCTCAGAAAGTTGCTTAATCCTTCAAAACAATTCCATTGGGCTTGAGGCCGACCGGGATGTCCTTAATTTTCGTCTTATTGACCGTATTAATCACGGACACCGTGCCGGCCATTTGGTTGGTCACATACGCCATCGTCCCGTCACCGTTGAAAGCAAGGCCATGTGCGCCCGCACCAGTTACTACATCCCCCATGCGCATCCAGACGTTGTTCATCCGTTGGAAATAAACCGCCTTGCCATTGTCACCATCACTGATCCACAACTCATTATGCTCCTGATGATAAGCGGCCATGCCGGGTGTGAAGCCCAACGGCACCGTTTCTTCAACTGTAAGCGCGTCTACAGCAATGACGCTGATACTGCGTCCTTCTTCGTTATCCACGTACATTTTGTTGTTTGCACCGGGCCAGGCCCCGACAGGGTTCTGACCAACCGGAATCGTGGCCTGAACCGTTTTATCGGCCACACGAATAGCCGTGACGCTGTTAGATTCGCCGTTGGCCACAAAGGCCGTGCGTCCATCGGCGGAAAAGGTAATTTCAGCCGGCATAGCTCCAACCGGGATGGTCATACCCAGGCTCAACGTATTGGCATCATAAACCAACACTTGGCCATTCTCTATCATTTGCGTTGTCCAAATTTCCGCGCCGTCGGGCGAGAAGATCGCGTTATGATTCATGGCCGGCAGTTCTTTGGATCGCAGCGTCTCGCCGGTCTTTGCGGCGATCAGGACGATTTTGCCTTTCATACCGCTATGCCCGCCGTGCCCGCCGCTCAAATCCATTCCGGGGACGCCGATTGCCAACATCGTCCGCGCCGGATTAAGATAAATATGATGCGGCCAGGCCGCATTTGCCAGCTCAATCGTCCGACTGACCGTGTTAGCGGCCAGATCAATGACTGAAATCGAGTTATCGCCGCCGTTGACCACATAGGCGGCATCATAGGTGATATCGTCCGGTTTTTCTCCGCCATCATCCGAACAGCCTGCAAGGGAAACAACCATCATTATACATGCCAACAAAGGCAATTTTAAATTCGACATATTGATCTCCGTAGAATAAGGATAAGTATATTGAAAATTTTGAGAATTACCACGCAAAGTGATGCAATCCATGCGCCAACATCCCGCCAAAGTGAGCGGCCAAACCGATCAAAACCGCGTCAACAAACAAGCAGATACGATAGGGCAACCGCAAAGATGACCGGCGTTCGGAGCAGCGAGTCGTCTCCGACAGAAATAACGTCAACAGAAGCAAAGCCCCTGCGCCGATGCTCAGCCAGCCGTAATTTTTGGCAGCAAAAACTCTAAGGATTTAAAAATGCGTTGGTGATCGCGAAATCGTAACAGATTTATTGCCGCGCTGCAACAAGAGTGAAATCGTAGTCAAAAATAGAGGCTCATGGAACAAGTTTGTGGAAGAGCACCTTGTCATTCTGAAAGAATCTTTG
>CAYOLL010000099.1:0-22821 GCA_964404765.1 uncultured Gemmatimonadota bacterium
ACAAGCTGCGCCATATTTCCTGCCCAAGCTGCGGCGCGCCCTCTCAGTTTACCGACGCCGGTTCATGCGAGTTTTGCGGTAAGCTGATCAAAGCCGGTGAGATGCAGTGGGCGGTGACCAATATTGCCGTCGTGCGCCAGAAAAGTTTGGTCATTACAACCCAAGTGACATACGCCGAAGAAACGGGCACCAACTTGCCGACAATTAAACATCCGCAACTTGCAGCGGAGATCGCGGCGTTTAGTCAACAACACCGGATTGTCGACTGGAAAGACTTTATGGCCAATTTCCGGGAGCGCGTCGTGACCGTCTATTTTATAGCGATTTACGAGGCCTGGTCGCGCAATGCCTGGAGCAAAGTCCGCCATTTGATCGCCGACCGGCTGTATGAATCCAACCTGTTCTGGATCGAAAATTACAAAAGGCTTGGCCTGTTCAACAAGCTGGATAAGATTCAGATCAAAAATGTGGAGTTGGCCGGTATCGAATTGGACAAGTATTACGATGCCTTTACCGTGCGGATTTCTGCGGCTTGCTTAGACTACACGGTCAACCGGGAAAATAAAGTCGTTGGCGGCTCGGACAAGCATCTGCGCCATTTCAGCGAATACTGGACCTTTATCCGCCGCAGTGGTCTGGAAAAACCGGCGGACGAAACAGCGGATTTGACCCACTGCCCCAATTGCGGCGCAGCCACCGACAAAATGGGTCAGGCCGCCGACTGCGGCTACTGCGGGGCTAAAATCAGCACGGGTGATTTTTCCTGGGTCTTGACCGCCATTGTGCAGGATGAGGCGTACCGCGGCTAAGTGGCCTGATCGTATAGAAATGGACAGACTTGTGAAGAAAATCTACCTTTTGCTTCTTATTTTGATGAGTTTGTTTTTCTGGCAGAATTGGCCGGATATCGCGTTTGTTGACGGTTCCGGCCTTGCCGAAGCACGCCCCGGCGGCGGGCATAGCAGTGGCGGCGGCGATGACGATGGCGGTGGTGGCGGCGGCGGTGGCAGTGGCGGTTCATATTCTGACGGCGGCGACGGCGGTGGTTCATATTCCGGCGGCGGTGGCGGAAGCAGCGACGGGTTTGTAATCATCATCGTTTTGGGGATTTTCCACACGTTACTTGTCCTTAGCCTGCTGAACAATGGTCTTAAGCTGATGAAGGGCGAGTTCACTGTTCCGGCAGGAAAACCCGTCCCGGGAAAAATAACCGGCATTGTGCCAATAGCAGTTGGCGTCATCGGTATTTGGCTCGTGTTTAAGGGTGTGACCTCCCCGGAAAAATATATCGGCGTTTTGATTGGGCTCTGGATACTGTGGTTCCTGACCAGCTTGATTGTGTTCGTCTATCTGGGCAATCGTAAGACCGGAGAACCTATCAAAGTTTCGTATGGACCGACGTCCGAAAACCTGGCTCAGCAAGCGCTCAGCCTGCAAGGCGCTGTGGAAAATCTGAAGCAGAGCGATCCCAATTTTTCGAAAGTTTTGTTCCTGGAATTTGCCGACTCGCTGTATTACAAATACCATACTTTTTTGGGTACACCGCAGTTCAAAGATTTGGGGCCGTTTTTGGCGGAGAATGTCCGTGCCAATGCTCAGCGGGAGCATCGCCGCCGCCAAAATCTCAACCTGCGCGTAACCGAAGCCGTCATCAGCAATTTATGGATCACTTCCATCCGCGAACTGCCGACGGAAACACAAATGATCGTAGAACTTCAAGCCAATTATACGACATCGCACGATCATCAGGGTCAGATAACCCACAACCGTCATGAGGTGGAAGAACGCTGGCTATTTGTCCGCAACCGAACAGTGATTTCACCGGAACCGGACAAGCTGCGCCATATTTCCTGCCCAAGCTGCGGCGCGCCCTCTCAGTTTACCGATGCCGGTTCATGCGAGTTTTGCGGCACACAAATCAAGGCCGGTGAGATGCAGTGGGCGGTGACCAATATTGCCGTCATGCGTCAGAAGAGTTTGGTCATTACGACCCAAGTGACATACGCTCAGGAAACAGGCACAAATCTACCGACGATTAAGCACCCGCAACTTTCGGCGCAAATCGGCAAGTTTAGCCAACAGCATCAGATTACCGACTGGAAAGTCTTTATGTCTAATTTTCGGGAACGCATCGTGAATGCGTATTTTATGGCGATTTACGAGGCCTGGTCACGCAACACCTGGAGCAAAGTCCGCCATTTGATCGCCGACCGGTTGTATGAATCCAGCCTGTTCTGGATCGAAAACTACAAAAGGCAGGGCCTGTTCAACAAGCTGGATAAGATTGAAATCAAAAATGTGGAGTTGGCCAGTATCGAATTGGACAAGTATTACGATGCCTTTACCGTGCGGATTTCTGCGGCTTGCTTAGACTACACGGTCAACCGGGAAAATAAAGTTGTGGGCGGCTCAGACAAGCATCTGCGCCATTTTAGCGAGTATTGGACTTTTATCCGCCGCGCGGGATTGGAAAAACCGGCGGACGAAGGGGCGGATTTGACCCACTGCCCCAACTGCGGCGCAGCCACGGACAAAATGGGCCAAGCCGCCGACTGCGGCTACTGCAGCGCTAAAATCAGCACGGGTGATTTTTCCTGGGTGTTGACTGCGATTGTGCAGGATGAGGCGTATCGGGGATAAATATTTCAGATGATGTGGCAATTTTGTAGCACAAAGACGGTAAAATAAGCTATACTAATGGCGATTACCTGCGAAAAAGAGTGCCGGTTTTCTTCACGATCAAGGAAAAAAGTCATGGAATCTGTGGCAATTGGTTTATTAGAACTTAGCAGTGTGGCCGCCGGCATTTATGCAACGGACATCATGTTGAAAGCAGCCGGTGTGCAATTAATGCTAGCGCGAACGATTTGTTCCGGCAAATACATGGTATTAATTGCCGGCGAAGTCGCGGCAGTTCAGTCATCGCTGCACACGGCGGAAGCACAGATTAATCATACGGTGATCGACTCCTTCATTATTCCAAATGTGCACCCGTCGGTTTTTCATGCCATCGCCGGCCATCCAAACAGCACAGAAATGCAGGCATTGGGAGTTATCGAGGCATTTTCAGTTGCCTCGCTGATCGAAGGCGCCGATGCCGCCGTCAAAGCCGCCGACGTAACATTGCTGGAAATTCGCCTGGCCATGGCGCTGGGCGGCAAAGCATTTTGCACATTAACCGGTGATGTGGCGGCCGTTCGCAGCGCGGTCGAAGTTGGGGCCAGGCTGATTGCCGCCAAAGGAATGCTGGTTAACGAGGTTGTTATTCCCAATCCCAGCCCGGAGTTGGCGTCAGAGTTAGTTTAATGATTTAAGATTCAACGTAATTTTTGGTAACTTCTCAATAACCGTTGGCTAACCTTGCGAAGGTTCCCGCCTGTAAGTTTGTAAAAGCCCTGAAAACATTAGCATCCGCCGCAAGTTTAACCTTCGCAAGGCTTGGTTTTACCAACACTTTTTGAGCAATTACAATTTTTATTCACAACACTTGACGGTTTATGGGTTAACGCTTTATATTATCGGTGTAAGTAACATTATTCGTAACTGAAGTATTGATTCCGGGGAAATGAGGAGACGCATGGCGATTTGTCCGTTTTTAACACCGACGGCGCCTATGGTAGAAGGCGCGGATAGAGATGAAGAACTGCGGCATTTGCTTCGCTGTCGCGAAGATGACTGCCTGATGTGGAATTCCGAATATAAATCCTGCAACATTCCGCGGCTGGCCGAGTTGTTGAGTGGCGTGCAGTTGGTCGAAACCCGCTCCGAGGCGAAGATTGAGCGGCTGGTGGGAATTTCCAGTGAACATAAGTCGGATATGGACAGCCAGCTAACCCGGCTCAATACGCTGCAAAAAGAACTGGAGCGGTTACAGAACCAGGCGCTGGAAGCCAACGCTCAGGCCGTCGCGCATTCGCATGAATTGACTGAGAAACAAATTAACGGGGTCGAAACATCGGCACAGTTGCTACGGGAAACGCTGCAAAAGCAATTTAGCGACCTGCAGGACGTATTTCGAACACAACTTAAGTTTCTGCAAAATCAGACGCATGAGGAATCGAGCGCTATACAAAGCAATCTGGCGGATATAAAAGCTACGGATGCTGTGCAGCACGCCCAATTATGTGAGGTTGTGAGCCGTCAGATTCAAGGCGCACAGGATAGTGTCGTTTTTCAGCTTAAAAATTTGCAAGCGGATGTGGCGGGAGCGATGGGCGATTTAAAAACGACGCTTATTGCCGAACAGACGCGCACAATAGAAGTTTCCCGCGAGAATACCTTGACGCTGGAACGCGCTGTGGCCCAAACCCTGACACAGTGTTTATCGGAAAAGCTGGATCGGGTAACCGAGCATATTGCCGCGCAACATCAGTTGATTCAGGATTTTATTGGGGCCCAAAGCGAGCGCATTAATCGGCTTGAGTTGTTGATTGAGCAAACGACATCCAATAACCAGCAAATTTTGATCTTTTTAAAAGAACAAGCGGCGCGGCGAGCAGCAGAAGACCTGCGCTTGCAAGCGACCATCGCCCGTGAACATAACAACCAGGGTGTGGCTTTATTCCACAAGCGGGCTTATGAAGCGGCGGTGGCCGAATTTGAAGAAGCGCTGAGATTGCAACCCGACCTGGCCGATGCGCATAATAATTTAGGGCTGGCGCTCAGCCAATTGGGTAAAAAGGCAGATGCTCAGACGCATTTTAAGCAAGCGATTCAACTTAAGCCGGTTATGGCCGAAGCCTATGTCAATCTGGGCTGCCTGTATCATTTGGATAGCGATTATAACGAGGCTATTCGGATGTTTGAAGAAGCGCTTAAGCAAGAAATTAACATGGCGGTTGCCTATACAAATCTGGGGAATGCCTATCACGAGCTGGATCGTTTTGACGAAGCAGTTACGGCATGGAAGCGGGCTATCGAAATTGATCCAAATGAAGCTGAAGCTCTGCACAATCTATCGTTATATA
This sequence comes from uncultured Gemmatimonadota bacterium, assembly GCA_964404765.1. Classification (GTDB taxonomy): domain Bacteria; phylum 4572-55; class 4572-55; order 4572-55; family 4572-55; genus CAYOLL01. The sequence goes on from CAYOLL010000099.1 coordinate 4,968, forward strand.
GTGTAGCCGAAATTGGGGGAAAAGAAGCCTCAGCAATAGAACAATAACCGGCATAGCTGCAAAAAGCAAATTTGTACTCCGATTACGAAAGAACCTCGACAGCGAAATGCAAGAATTAAAAAAAAATTCGTTTTTTTAATTTCTTGCATAAAAAAACTTGACACGCTGTTTAAAATACGTAATCTTAGATATAGAAGTCACACTCAAGCGACTGAAGAGAAAACCGGTTTAACCGGAAGAAACTCACACTAATGATAAGAATAACATAAGTTGTGGGAACAAAACAAGCTTCGAGTTCGCTAAACGGGTTTTGATTTCGCAAGGCGTCTTTTTTAAGAAAAATCACGCAAAAGCTGTAAGAAGACAGCGCCGGTAATCCGGCATCGATCCTCCAAAGAGAGGATCATTCAGCTTCGAGGCAGTCTGATGCAGCTGATTTTGCTACCTTAACAGAAGGAGGGTGCGGGCAAGCACACAGTATGAGAAACTTCGATGTGATAAGGTGAAAGCGGTTATGATGTCAATAACATCATAGCCGCTTTCTTGTTTTATTCAACCCAACTTCGTCATCCAAAGTTATATTTGCATTTACTTTAGCTAAGGATTTTCATCATGAAAGAAAAAATTCGGATTGCCAGCGGCCAGGGTTTTTGGGGAGACTGGATTGATGCCCCGTATCATCAAGTTACCAAAGGCGCGGTCGATTATCTGGTGATGGATTATTTGGCCGAAGTGACCATGTCGATTTTGCAAAAGCAAAAGCAAAAAGATGCCGGCAAAGGCTTTGCTTCGGATTTTATTGACTTAATGGAGCGCATTTTGCCGATTATCGTTGAGAAAAAGATCAAGATTATAACCAACGCCGGCGGCGTAAACCCGGAAGGTTGTCGCGAAGCTATTCGTAAAGTTGCTAAAAAGTTGGGAATTGCCCACCTGAAAGTTGGCACAATTGGCGGTGATAATATTAAAGATGCTCTCCCCGCCTTGACCAATCGTGGTATTGCCCTCAAAAACATGGACACCGGCGAGGCGATTTCTAAAATTACCGACCGCGTTTTGACCGCAAATGTCTACTTTGGCGCGGAACCGGTTGTGCAGGCTCTGGCCCAAGGCGCGGACATCATCGTCACCGGGCGGGTCACTGACACTGGCTTGACCTTAGGCCCGATGATGTATGAATTTGGCTGGCATTCCGATGATTGGGATAAATTAGCTGCCGGCACGGTTGCCGGCCATATTCTGGAGTGTGGCGCACAGAGTTCGGGTGGTAATTTTCAAGGCGGATGGGCAGAAGTGCCGGATATGGCAAATATCGGTTTTCCGATTGCCGAGGCCTACCCTGACGGCACAATTGTTATTACCAAGCATGAAAATACCGGCGGTATCGTGTCTGTTCCGTCAGTTTCGGAACAGTTGCTTTACGAAATTGGCAATCCCACGGACTATATTACGCCGGATGTGATTGCCGATTTTACCTCAATTCATCTGGAGCAAAGCGGTGTCAATCGCGTCAAAGTGTTTAATGTAAAAGGCAGTCCCAAGACCGATTTTTACAAAGTTTCGGTCGCCTATGCCGATGGTTGGAAAGCAACCGGGCAACTAACTTACGCCTGGCCGGACGCCCTAAAAAAGGCTGAGAAAGCGGATCAGGTTCTACGCGAGCGGTTAAAAAATATCGGCTTGAATTTCGAAGAAATCCGTACGGAATTTTTGGGTGTAAATGCCTGCCACGGACCGCTGGCAAAGATTGCCGATGCCGCCAATATTAACGAAGTCGTTTTAAAGGTATCAGTGCGTGGTTACGATATGAATGCTGTGGCCCGTTTTGGCGCGGAAATCGCCCCGCTTATTTTGACCGGACCGCCTTCGGTAACCGGATTTGCCGGCGGTCGTCCCAAGCCGAGCGCCATTGCCGCTTATTGGCCGGCGCTAATTCCAAAGACGGAAATTCAGCCCGAAGTGCGCGTAGAAGATTTAGCCTAAAGCCCGCATATATGAGTCCACTCTAAAAAGCTATTTAACCACGAAATACTCGAAAAATACAAAGTAGCTTCTCAAAAAGTGTTGGCAAATCAAACCTTGCGAAGGCTTCGGTGCACAACTTCATCATATTTGCAAAAAAGCCTTCGCAAGGTTACCAATGGTTATTGAGAAATTACAACGCGGAAATGTAAAATGTTGAAAATAAAAGAGTTATAGTTTTCAATTTTCGTGTATTTCGTGTATTTTGTGTATTTCGTGGTTAATAGAGTGGACTCATATATTGATGGATTACATCCGAGAGATGTCAAGTTCGGATGTAATCCATTATGGCTGCTCAAAGCGCGTATTCGGGATGCAGCTGCTCCGCAAGTCCACGTAGGTGCAAATTCATTAATTCCGCCGCATTTACATTCTCACCTGGAATCACGATTACATGCACGATCCGGAAATCCCATTGCAAGCGCTTGATCAGCTCTGGTTTCAAGTGGCCGGCACGCGCTGTAATATTGCTTGCGACCACTGTTTTATCAGTTGCAGCCCGACCAACCGTACTTTCGACTTTATGACGCTTGCAGAAATTCAAACCCGTTTAGAGGAATCCATCTTGCTGGGCGTCAGAGAATACTATTTTACAGGCGGCGAGCCCTTTATGCATCCGCAGTTGTTGGATATTTTGGCATTGACACTCCAATATGGTCCCACCAGCGTATTAACAAACGGAATGCTTCTAAACGACACGGTTGTCCAAAAATTGCATGAAATAGAAGCCGGCACAAACTATTCGCTGGAAATACGCGTCAGTCTTGATGGCTATACGGCGGAGATGAATGATCCAATTCGTGGTAAAGGTGTGTTCAAAAAAACAATTGCCGGCGTTCAGCGCTTAGTCCGTCACCATTTTTTGCCCATCATTACCATTGCCAAAACCTGGGCGGACACCGCCGATGCCGAAATGCATGCCGATTTTGTCGCCTTGTTGAAATCTATTGGCTACGACAGACCACGCTTAAAGATTTTGCCGGCTTTGAAAATTGGCCGTGAGATCGCGCGCGACCGTGGCTATGCCGAGCACGAGCGCATCACTCCGGAAATGCTGGCCGATTACGACACCACGCATCTGTTGTGCGCGTCGGGTCGAATCGCTACCAATCACGGCATTTATGTTTGCCCAATTTTGATTAATGAACCGGCAGCGCGGCTTGGCGGAACGCTGACCGAATCTTTCAAAAATGCACTGCTATGTCATCAGGCTTGTTACACTTGCTATTTATATGGTGCGATTTGCGCTAATTTTGCCGCAGGGACTACCGATGGGGCCTGATTCACAACCCGTTTATCACAAAGTTGCGCTGATTGGCGGTGTATACAGCAACTATTTAGCTTTACAGGCTGTGCTGGATGATGCCCGACGGCGTGGCGCTGAGGCAATTTATTGTCTGGGTGATGTCGGCGCATTTGGCCCGTACCCCAACCGTTCCTGCGAAATTTTACGTGGAAATACCATTCCGACCATCCGCGGTAATTATGACGACGCTATCGGGCATGGCCGGAGCGATTGCCAATGCGGCTACACCGATCCGCGCGACAACTACTTTGCCCGCCTGAGCTATGCCTACACCTATCAAAACACCGCCGCAGAACATCAGCAGTGGTTTTGTGATTTGCCGGCGGAAATCCGCTTTTTTTTAGGTGAGTATCGAGTGCTGTTATGTCATGGCTCACCACGGCGCACCAATGAGTTTTTATGGGAATCAACCACCTCAACCCATTTTTTAAGCAAGCTTTGCGCGGACTATCAGGCCGATATCATTTGCGCAACGCATACCGGTTTGCATTGGCAACGGCGTCTACCATGCGGAAGTTGCTTTGTCAATGTCGGCGTGGTTGGCCGCCCGGAAAATGATGGCCACACGAACATTGGCTACACTTTGCTGACGCTTGAAGCTGATCGCAAAAAAACCAAAGAAATATCCGCTGATGGCCGGCTGACCGTTGAGTACATCCGGGTCGAATATGACTTTCAAAAATTAGCCGCGGATATGCGGTCAGAAAACTTGCCGGAAGAATTTGTACAAACCATTTTAACCGGCTGGTGGACAACCTGTCTGGAAATTCTGCCGGCTAAAGAACGCAAACGAGGACGTTACTAATGAGCGCTTTTAATCAATATGAAGACCTTTTGCGTCGCACATTTGTCGATCAATCGCTGACTAAGGAAGAGGCAGCCACATTGCGCCGATTAGTTGTCGCATCGGCCAATCCGGATGAAACACGGCGGTTTATTCGCAACCGGGCCTTTGACTTTGGGCGGGAAGGACTTAGCCGGCCCATGACCGTCGCGCTTTTAAACTGGCTGGAAGATGTCGTCAAAGCTGTGGATGTGGAACACGCCGCGGTGACGCCGATTCAGTCCGCCGCCTATTTTAGTCCCGGCGACGCTTGTCGGGAAGCGATAATTGCCCAAATTGAGGAAAGCCGGCGCAGCATTGATATTTGCGTCTTCACCATTACCGATAATCGAATTTCCGATGCCCTGCAAGCAGCGCAGCGGCGACAAGTGCAGCTGCGCATTATTACCGACGACGAAAAAGCCCGCGACCCAGGCAGCGATATCGGCGTGTTAAAACGCGCCGGTATGCCCATCGCCACGGATGCCGGGCCGGACCACATGCATCATAAATTTGCCCTGTTTGATCACACGGTTTTGGTGAGCGGCAGTTTTAACTGGACGCGCAGCGCTTCCAACGCTAATTTTGAAAATGTGACTGTGACAACCGATTCTGCTTTGATCACAGCATTTAGCGGCGAATTTGAGCGGCTCTGGAAAACACTCGGAAAAATTTAACCCTGTACTATCCGGAATTATTCACCACGACATTTTAAAGTAACTTCTCAAAAAGTATTGGCAAATCGAACCTTGCGAAGGCTTCAGTGCACAACTTCGTCAAATTTGCAGAAAAGCCTTCGCAAGGTTACCAATGGTTATTGAGAAACCACATTTTAAAGGACTTATAAAATTGACTATCGACCGCAACCGACTTTTTTTATCTACTGTAAAACATGTTGTTTTCGTCATGTCTTTACTTAATCTGTTTCCAAACAAAACTTACGCGCAGATTGAAATGCGCTCGGCCCGCATGGTTGGCTTAGCCGGGATGCTTGGCACGGCGCCGGTGGATGCCGACGCTCTTTTTGCCAATCCGGCGGAGCTGGGTGATCCGTTCAAAAGCGCGGCTATGTCCACGGCGCGGTATCACTTAAGCTGGTCACCCGATTCTTTAATGGCATCCGGCGGGGAGCTGAAGAGCAGCGGTTATACGGTTCAATATCATCAACCTTTTTTTGGCGTGGCTTTTCACAAAGCCACTCAAACAGCAAGATTAACAGACACTGGGAATCCATTTAACCACAATTTTTTGGCTTCAGATTTATGGAATGTGCGGGTGGGAGTCTGCAATAATTTTGGTCAGGATAATGCAATTGGTTTTACCGCCATTTATCAGCGCTTTGAGTATAAGCAACAGGATAACAGCCGCAAAAACTACAACTACTTGGCAGCCGACGCCGGAATTTATCACAATAGCCAAACAATGCGCGTAGGCACGTACGTTCAAAACGTCTACGCGCAAAAAAAACAAACACCACGCTTTGATGACTATGGCGGCGTCATTTTGTTAGAACGCGAGCCGCGTGATCTTCATGTCAGCCTTAGCTTGGTTCGTAACAATCGCGGAGCGCTTCTGGCGGATGTCGGCGGCTTGCTTTCCGAGGAGTTGGCGGTCAATGCATTAGATGACCCGGATACGCTGGCGGCGTCCTGGTCAAAGTGGAAATCACATCTTGTTTACAGTATTGGCGCAGAGACGATACTAACCAAAGGCTTTGTGGTGCGGCTGGGCTTTAAACGCGGGGAAATGCTGAGCTTTATTGATTACGCTAATCAGCGGCTGGTCTATAAAATGCGTTCCCAGTACGCAGGCGGCGTGCGGCTGGTCTGGAATCATTTATTAACAGATGTGGCGGTTAATATGCAGGAAAAATCCAATATGTTTTATGATGAAACATTAGATACAAAGAAACGTGTTTTTACGTTTATTCTGACGTTCCAATATCTTTTTTGACCATGCCTGAAAAAGTCCGCTCGCAGTTTAACCACACGGGTCAACAGTTTGCAGATAAAAAATGTCCTGCCGGGCGAAGTCAAAACACGTTTTTCGGCTCGATTTAATCCGTATGACCTTTCCCCTGATAAGCGATGCCGCTCTTTATTAAATCATGTAAATGGATGACCCCAATCGGGTGGCGAATCCCATCGAGAATAACCAGCGACGTAATATTGTGATGCTCCATTAATTCCACCGCTTCGACCGCTAAACGATCCGCGGAAATGGTTTTGGGCTGACGAATCATGACTACGCCGGCAGGCTCATTCAACGGGTCGCGGCTGTGCGACAGCCAGCGTCGCAAATCGCCGTCGGTGATAATACCGCATAATTGACCGGCAGGGTCGATAACGGCAGTCATACCCAGGCGCTTGGCGGTCATTTCCGGCAGCACATCCCGCATCAGGGCGTTTTCCGGCACAATCGGCACTTCAGCGCCACGCCGCATGATGTCGGACACTTTTAGAAGAGACCGGCCGATGCTGCCGCCAGGATGATTGCGGGCAAAATCTTCAAGTTGGAAATTTTTTAGTTTTAACAAGGCAATGGCCAGGGCATCGCCTAAAATCAAGGTGATGGTTGTGCTGGAAGTTGGCGCCAGATCAAATGGGCACGCTTCTTTAGGCACACTGATATCCAGGGTAATATTGGCATAGCGTGCCAGTTCAGATTTTGGATTGCCGGTCAAAGCAATGATTTTGCAGCCATAACGGCGAAATACCGGGATTAAGCGGTTCAGCTCCACGGTCTCGCCACTTTTGGAAATCGCAATAATGACATCTTCGGCAGAAACCAAGCCCAAATCGCCATGAATGCCTTCAGCCGGGTGCAAAAAGAGCGCTACGGTTCCGACACTGGTCATGGTCGCGGCAATTTTTTTGGCGACAAGACCGGATTTGCCCATGCCGGTAAAAATGACGCGCCCGCGGCTGGCGGCAATCAACTCGACTGCTTGCGCAAAATGCGTGTCAATCCGCTCGTGCAGTTGCTGCACGGCTTCCAATTCGATCCGCACCACTTCCAGTCCGTTACGAATAATATCCGTTGTCACAAGAACGCTCGCTTAACCTGAAATTTTTCGGGTTCAACACGTCACTACGCCATGACCCCCGGTTTTTAGCTGTCTACCAGCGCCGAGTCCACAATCCCGTCCCAGCAGCCTTGTGCTTTTAATAAGAATTCGATGCCTTCACGGACAGCGCCGCGCCCCCCGTTGGCCTGCGTAATCAACTTAGCGACGGTGCGCACTTCCGGGGCGGCATCGGCCGGGGCAACGGCAAATGCTACTTTGCGCATGGCTTGCAAATCCAGCAGGTCATCGCCGAAATAGGCTGTTTGCTCGGTTGTCAAGTCATGATGCGCCATAATTTCCTGCAAGCATTCCCACTTTTGTTTGATGCCCTGGTACACTTCCGTAATCCCTAATTCTTCGGCGCGTTGGGTAACAACTTTTGAGTTCCGCCCGCTGATCACCGCCACTTTAAAGCCTAACTTGAGCGCATAAAAAATAGCGCTACCATCCCGCACAAAAAAGTTTTTGGACTCATTCCCGTGCGAATCATAAATAATACAGCCGTCGGTCAATACGCCGTCCACATCTAAAGCGATCAGCCTAATTTTCTTGGCAACCTCAATCAGCTCTGACTCCATTATATTTCTCCTTCCAGGTCAACTTCATGCGGTAATAAAATAGCCTGCTTATTGCGAATAAACCATAAGATATTGACAAAAGTAACCGGATATTACATCTTGTTGCGTATCTGCTAAACTATAGCCACAGAACTTGTGGTTAATCCACCATCCCCCCAATGAGGCGAACTGTTCATGCCCCAGCGTCACCATAAAAAACGCTCCGGAAAGCTGGGTCTGGCCCCCGGCACCCCAGTCTATATTGGCGATACCAAAACCCATACGACACATACCGTGCGTATCCAATACAACGAAGCCAGTGTCGCCACTCAGACGGTAAAGCATTTTGAGGAGCTTAAAGACAACATTACCGACAAGACCGTCACCTGGATTAACGTGGACGGGGTGCATGAAGTTGATTTGATTGAGCACATCGGCAAAATGTTTAACCTGCATGGTTTGTCAGTCGAAGATATCGTCAATACGGATCAGCGTCCAAAAATAGAAGATCATGATAACTATCTTTACATTGTCTTAAAGATGCTGACGCTGAATGAGACGACGTTCGAAGTCAAACCCGAACAAATCAGCCTGATCTTAGGGCACGGCTTTGTTATCTCATTTCAAGAAGATGAGGGCGATGTGTTTGATGCCGTGCGGGATCGGATCATGACCGGCAAGGGCCGGGTGCGCAAGTCCGGCTGCGACTATCTGGTCTATGCGCTGCTGGATGCCATTGTCGATCACTACTTTGTGGTTTTGGAAAAGCTATCGGAAAAAATAGAGCAGTTGGAAGATCAGGTTTTAGCCGACAACAAGCCATCCCCTATCCGAATTAAGCAAATCCACACCCTCAAAAAAGAAGTCATCTATCTGCATCGCACGATCTGGCCCCTGCGCGAGGTTTTTAGCGATTTTGCCAAGGCCGAATCTCCACTGTTGAAAGACACCACCCGTGTTTTTATCCGTGATGTGCTTGACCACACCATCCAGATTATTGAATCCATCCAGACCTTTCGCGATATGCTGACCGTGCAAATGGATATGTATTTATCCTATACCAGCCACAGTACTAATGAAGTTATGCGCGTTTTGACGATCATTGCCACAATTTTTATCCCCATTACTTTTGTCGTCGGCATTTATGGCATGAACTTCAGGTTTATGCCGGAATTGGAGTGGGAATGGGGCTATCCGATGGTCTGGATTGTGATTATCTTTGCTGTAGCAGCTATGCTGGTTTATTTTAAGCGGAATAAGTGGCTATAATGCGGAGTAACTTCAAGCAGTTACACGCCAAGACCCTTTAGAGTCTGAACTTGACGTTTCTTGTAAGCAATTATGCTCGATGAGGATTATAAGCTTCGTGGCTTGAACTGATAGCTGATGTATAACTGAACACACATCCCCGGATTAAGCGGAATATAGTCCACTTTTTCTATCAAGCTGTGCATGAGAAAAACGCCGCGGCCACCCTTTTTTAACAAATTTTCATCCTTAAGCGGATCTTGCACTTCATCCAGCGAAAATCCTGACCCCTGATCGGTAATTCGAATGGTAAGTCCGTCAGGCTGTGCATCAAACTCCAGCCTGACATAAATTTCCGGATTGTAGCGGTTGCCGTGCTTGATGGCATTCGCCAGCGCCTCATCGACTGACAGCACAACATTGTCAATCACCTGCTGCTCAAAGCCAAGATCACGGCAAAACTCTTCCGTAAATCGCACAAAAGAATATGTCAGCTCAACAATGCTGGGAAATGAAATAACAAGCGGCTTTTTTGTGATTATCATTAGTAATTACACCCGATTTAAGAGCGATATTCGGACACGCGAAATCAAGAGGGAATCCATTCTCAATTTCAATTTGAAATTGTTACCTTGAATTAAAGATAACAAGCGCATTTGTCAAGAAAAAACGTATCAAGCTTCGTTTTGTCTACATTATTTGCCACATCAGCCCAAGTCATGCAGACAAGCCAACTTTCAGGAAATAACTATGTTGATCAAGCGCAAACTCTTCCTGTTTCAACCGCCTATTCAAGACTTTTACGATACGGATGTGCGTCTGCAACCGATTGGCCTGTGCTATCTTAAAGCCGCCGTGCAGACTTTTTTGCCGCACTGGCAGGTCATTATCAAAGATTACCATCAGGGCTGTGGCCGGCGCACTGTCGCGATTCCACCGGAACTGGCGTACTTAAAAGAATACTATGCCCATGCCGATAAAAGTCCTTTTTCCGTCTTCCATCATTACTATCACTTTGGCGCGCCTTTTACCGATATTGCCCGGGATGTCGCCACCGAGAAGCCGGACATTGTTGGCATTTCAGTGCTTTTTTCGCCCTACTACCGCGAAGCTTTGCAGTGTGTCCATGCGATAAAAGATGCAATAAATGTGCCAATTATTGTCGGCGGAGCACACGTTTCCGCCGATCCGCAAGGCATGTTAGCCCACGATGTAATTGACTTCATCATTCAGGGCGAGGGCGAGCGGCCGTTAGTGGCGTTTTTGCAGGCCTGGGAAGCGCAGGCCGGCTATGAGACCGTCCCCAATCTGGGTTATAAGCAAGACGGCGCATCGTTCCTAAATCCGGAGGGCCCCAACTTTCCGATTGACGAAATCCCGCCGCCCGATTTGACCGATCTGGATCCGGGACGCTATCGCTACGAACGGCAGCCGTTAACCTTTATCATCACCTCCCGTGGTTGTCCGTATCATTGCAATTTCTGTTCCGTCCATCTGACGTTTCGCGAGCGCTACAGGCATCGGGAGCTGGAGGCGATCTTCGCCGAAATATGCCGGCGTTACGAGCAAGGTTATCGCGTGTTTGATTTTGAAGACGATAATCTGACGGTGCAAAAGGACAAAATCAAACGCCTGTGCGAACGTCTGATTGAACGCTTTCCTCCCGGCGAACTCCAGCTTTTGGCCATGAACGGCCTGTCCTATCATAATCTGGATGCGGAACTGCTACAACTCATGCGTCGGGCAGGCTTTACCCACTTAAACCTGTCGCTGGTCAGCTCCGATGAGCGCGTCCGCAAGCGCGCCCACCGTCCGCACTCGCTGGAAAAATATCTGGAAATTGTAGCCGAAGGCGCGCGCTTAGATTACAAAATCGTCTCTTACCAGATTCTGGGTCTGCCCGGCGAAAATCTGGATTCGATGATCCAGACCATGACCTTGAACGCCGGCTTGCCGGTTTTATTGGGTTCATCCATGTTTTACATGACGCCCAACATGCCGATTGCCGCAGATTTTCCGCCCCGCAGCGAGCGCAATATTTTTCAGGCGCGACTGACGGCAATGGCCATCGAAACCGTCGATTTTCAGCGGGAAGATATTTTTACCTTGTTCATTACCACGCGGATCATCAATTTTTTAAAGGGCCTTTCGCTCTCCACCGATATGGATATGAATCTGGCCTTAACAATTGCCGGCCAAGCCGGTGGCCAAAGTCAAATCGGCGCGGAACTGTTACGGACACTGCTGACCGAGAAGGTTTTATACGCCGCTGCAGGATCGACGCGTAAGCCGGTGTGCCGTTTTAGGCCGGAATTGTTTTTTCGGGTCTGGTCGGGTCTGGCAAGCATTTGCACCCGTACCGGCCAGAAAATCAACCCGGCAATTTAGAACCTTATTTCAATAATTACAGGTCATGCTTTAAAATATTGAAACGAAAAAGGCGGGTTGACATTTCTGTCTTTTTTGTTATCTTGCGTGCTGAATCCATATTCCTGAAGTATTCACCACGAAACGCACTAAATGCACGAAATTGCTGCCATTTAAAGAGTTACGCATTAAAGACTAGAGATTTGAAAAATAAGTTTTTAAGTCTGAATTTGAGAAACCCCTACTTTTCGTGCCTTTCGCGTATTTCGTGGTTAATTTATGAAGTATTCAGGACGCGACTGCCTCCGCGCTAACGCTAAAATCGAAAAACTATGACTTCCCAAAGCAATCTTCATCCGAACAACGAACCTCGCTGGGCCGATCGTGGTTGGTACGCTGTATTAGAATTTGGCCCATCTCGCTCCATACTTTTTTCACAAGCCGAGGCGCTGGCGCGTACCCTGCCGGAGCATCAGGAAATTATGGACGAAAATGGACAGGTTGTGTACCGCAACATCTTCCGCGAAAACAGCATGCCCGAATTTTTAGAGCTGTACCGATTGATCAGCAGTTGGCAATCCTGTCAGGTTTATGTCAAGGGCTATCCGACAGAGCATCAGGACGGTTCCGAAAATGGTTTCATCTGCTATTTAGCTTATTTGCAGGGCGAGTTTAATTACTGCCGCAATCAGGTTGTAAAAGAAACGGGTGGTCTGCCGGAATACATCGGTTGTCAGCGTAGCAGCGTGGCCATTTATCCATGGGGCTGGAAGCCCTGGTTTCATTACGCCAGAGAGTTGCGTCACGAGCGCTATTTAGTCATCGACACCGCCAAGATTTTGGACACGGTGCATACGAATCTACACACCTTTCAGCTTTGCCCGCTGGTCAATTGGGAGCGCACCCGTGCCTTGATTGAGGCCCTGCCCCGCGAAATCGACGTGACAGCAGAGCCTCACTGGCATGTGCGTCATGCCCGACAGATTGCGCCGCAGAGTATGCCCGAATATTTTGCCTATATGCGGAAGCTGCTGGGGAAATTTCTATCCTGAATTAGAGGCTCAAGATCGCATAATCCCGCTTGATTTTTAGACAGCTTGGTGTAAGTTGTAAAGCTGCCTTCATTTTGTTATTAACATTAACCATCAACTGAAATTTTTATGAAAAGGATGCGCTTTTATGAAAGTTGGGCAATTGGACCTGGTCGCCGAGTATCAAAGCTTAAAGCCGGAAATTGATGCGGCAATTCAACGTGTGCTGGAATCGGGCACATTTATTATGGGACCGGAAGTGGCCGCCTTTGAAAACGAAATGGCCGCTTATTTGCATGTCAAACACGTTATCGGCGTAGCCAATGGCACGGATGCGCTGCAAATCGCTTTTATGGCCAGCGACTTGCAGCCGGGTGATGAAATCATCACAACGCCATTCACATTTATCGCCACCATCGAGACAATGGCGCTATTAAAGTTAAAGCCGGTGTTTGTGGATATTGATCCGACAACCTTTCTGATGGATCTCAACCAGATTGAGGCAAAGCTTACGCCAAAAACCAAAGCGATCGTGCCGGTACATTTGTATGGTTTATGCGCGGATCTGGATGCGCTCAACGCATTAGCCGGCAAGCACAATCTTTTTCTGATCGAAGATTCCGCGCAGGCCATCGGAGCAACCCACAAAGGAAGAGCCGCCGGATCGGTGGGAACATGCGGTACGTTCAGCTTTTTCCCCAGCAAAAACCTGGGCGCGTATGGCGACGCCGGCATGATGACAACCAACAGCGACTCCTTCGCCGAAAAAACCCGCATGATTATGGCGCATGGGGCCAAGACCAAATACTATCACGATATTATCGGTGTAAACAGCCGTCTGGATGCCCTGCAAGCGGCCATTTTACGCGCCAAGCTGCCCCATACCGATCGCTGGAATGACGAGCGTCGCCGCATTGCCGACCAGTATCGCAGTCTGCTAAAAGATGGCGACATTATCCTGCCGGTCGAAAGCGCCGGTTGCCGGCATATCTACCATCAGTTTACGATTCGCAGCTCGCGCCGCGATGCCTTGCAAAAGCATTTGGCCGATCATGGCGTTTCCTGCGGCATTCACTATCCGGTATCCTTGCACCTGCAGAAAGCATTGGCTTATTTAGGTTATAAACCCGGTGATTTTCCGGAAAGTGAACGGGCTGCCGCGCAAGCGCTGTCTTTGCCGATTTATCCGCAGTTACAGCAGGCACAAATCGAGCACGTCGCCAAAACCATCCTCTCCTTTGGGGCGTAAAGATGCGCGCACTGATTACCGGCGGGGCGGGCTTTATCGGGTCGCATTTGGCCGAAGCCTTGCTGACCCGGGGTTTGGAAGTAGAAATCATTGATGACCTTTCCACCGGTCGTTTTGACAACATTGCCCATCTGGAAAAAAATCCGCGCTTTTCCTACGTGATCGACACGATTATGGACGTAGAGTTGATGGATAAGCTGATCGGGCGGGCTGATGTCATCTATCATCTGGCGGCGGCTGTTGGTGTCAAGTACATCATTGAGCACCCGCTCAAGGCTTTACAGGTCAACATCAAAGGCACGGAAATCGTACTGGAGCTGGCGAATAAAAAAAAGCAGAAAGTGCTGATCGCTTCCACATCGGAAATTTACGGCAAGAGCGATAAAATGCCTTTTTCCGAAGAGGATGACCGGGTGATTGGTTCCACCCAAATCAGCCGTTGGGGCTATGCTACTTCCAAAGCCGTGGACGAATTTTTAGCGCTGGCCTACTTTCGGGAAAAGCGCCTGCCGGTGGTGATCGTGCGGTTGTTTAACACCGTCGGACCGCGCCAAACCGGGCAGTACGGCATGGTTATTCCGCGCTTTGTGCATCAGGCGCTAATGAACCACCCGCTCCTGATCTACGGCGACGGCGCCCAATCGCGCTGCTTTGCCTACGTGTCCGACGTAATCGACGGCATGATACGCTTGATGGAACACCCCGCTGCCGTTGGCAATGTCTTTAATCTGGGCAGTCAGGAAGAAATTACCATCAGGGATCTGGCCCATAAAGTCAAACTTTTGTGCGAAAGCAAGTCGGACATCATCCAAATTCCATACGAGCAGGCCTACGAGCAGGGCTTTGAGGATATGCGCCGGCGGGTGCCGGATTTAACCAAAGTTCATAACTTAATTGGTTATCAACCGCAAGTGCTTTTGGACGAGATTCTGCAAAATGTAAAAGCCTATTTCCAGAGTTAGCGTAGTATTGTGGCCAACTTCCGAAAAAGGAATCCGGACATGACCAAAAAGCCTTTTAATCGCTACACCGTAAAAGAAGCTTATCAATTGCTTAATCTTGAGGAGCTAACGCGTTGGGAAATTGAGGCGCGGCCGTTAAAACCTTCTAATATTTTCCACGATATCCTGAAGCGCTTAGACGCCTTTGACCTGACGTCATCGGAAGGCGGCAAAGAAGTGCTGATTAATGAGATTTTGCAGGAAGCCTTGACGCGCCATGATAAGCTGAAAATCTGGAAGGAAGTTTCGCTAAAGACGGACGTGGTCAGCGGCCGGGTGGAATACGTGGTGGCCAAGCGCCGCGACTTTATGGAACAGCCTTTTCTCTGCTTGGCCGAAGCCAAAAAGGACGATTTTGAAAAAGGCCTGGCCCAATGCCTGGTGGAAATGAAGGCTTGTCAAATTCTTAATCTCCAGGCCGGTTTTCGGATTGATGTGTATGGAATTGTAACCAGCGGGTTCGGCTGGCAATTCTATAAATTGACCTCGGATAACCAGGGTTTTCAAACCGTGCAATATGCCTTTCCGTCCCAAATGGAAACGCTGCTTGGTTTGTTGGATGCCGTTTTTGCCGCGTGCGAACAGAATTTGCCTTGACTGTTTCGTGGTAAGTCATGAACTTTTTAACAGGCGCAAACCATGCTTGAGTTCAAGGAGTTGAAAATGAAAGTGGTACAAACCCAAATTGTTGTCGGCGAACACGGTCGGGCAAGCCTGCAATTGCCGCCGGATATTGTCCCCGGCGAGCATCACGTGGTCATCGTTCTGGAAGAAAATACAGATGATCAGGTGCGGACGCGTCTGCTGGATTTTCCAATTGACTCTTTCGGCCTTTGGCCGCGCAACCTTTCCTTAAGACGGGAGGATCTATACCATGATTGGGGCCGGTAGCACCTTGTTTGTCGACACCAGCGTCTTAATTCACGCCAACGCCAAAGAATCCCCCCTGCACGAACGGGCCATCCGCTCACTGGAAATTTATCTGGAGCTTGGCGTTGAACTGTGGATCAGCCGCCAGGTCCTGCGCGAGTATATGGCGATTGTCACGCAGGCCAATGTCTTCGCCCATCCTTTGCCGCAGCCGACGGCGATTGCCCGCATCCGCTTCTTCCGCGACCATTTCCGCGTCACCGAAGACAGCGCGCGCATCACCGAAAATCTGCTCAAATTGATGGAAAAAATTCCCGTCAACGGCGGACGGTTATACGACGCCTACATCATTTCCACCATGCAAACATTTGGCATCGACAATTTGCTGACCGCCGAGCCCGCCGATTACGCGGCCTATACCCATTTGATTAAGGTCATTCCTTTAATTAGCGACACTGTCACCAATTAACAAGGGCATTCTCATGAGTCAACCCACCACTGTGTTGCATGACGGCACAGTTGTCGTTCAATCCGACAAGATGCCGACCGGCATCCCCTACATTATCGGTAACGAACTGGCCGAACGCTTCAGCTATTACGGCATGAAAGCCATTTTAATCATTTTCATGACCCAATATTTGCGGACCAGCGCCGGACAACCGGATTATATGCATGAAAGTGACGCGATGGTCTGGTATCATAACTTTGTGTCGGCCAACTACTTTTTCCCGCTTTTTGGCGCGCTCATCTCCGACATTTTTTGGGGCAAGTATAAGACGATCCTGAATTTGTCGCTGATCTATTGTCTTGGGCATCTCTTTTTGGGGATTTACGAGACCCGCTTCGGTTTGGGGATTGGGCTGACCTTGATTGCCATCGGCTCCGGCGGCATAAAACCGTGCGTCTCCGCCCATGTTGGCGATCAATTTACCGCGCTGAACAAGCACCTGCTGACCAAAGTCTTCAGCTACTTTTATCTGGCCATCAATCTGGGCTCGGCCGTCTCGACGCTATTGATTCCGTGGTTGCTGGAACATTACGGCTCGCATGTCGCGTTCGGCCTGCCGGGCGTGTTAATGTTAATCGCTACCTTCATTTTTTGGCTGGGCCGCAACAAGTTTATTGCCATTCAGCCGGTCGGCTGGGATTATTATCGCGATCAACTGCTGAGTCCGGAAGGCAAAAAAGCCATCAAAAGCATGGCGGTGATTTATACCTTTATTGCCGTCTTCTGGTCGCTCTACGATCAAAGCGGATCGTCCTGGGTCTTGCAGGCCGAGAAAATGAATCGCCACGTGACAATAGGCTCTTTCCATTTTGAGCTCCTGTCATCACAAATCCAGGCCATCAACCCCATCCTGATTTTGACCCTGACACCTTTGTTGGCCCTTTGGGGCTATCCTTTAATCAGTCGCTTCTACCCGCTTAATGCGATGCGCAAAATCACCATCGGCATGGTTCTGGCAGCCATTTCCTTCATCTTTATCGCCATTCCCGAAATACAAATAGCCGCCGGGTTGATGCCATCCGTGCTGTGGCAGGCCGGCGCCTACATCTTTCTTACCACAGCCGAAGTCATGGTCTCAGTCACCTCGCTGGAATTCGCCTACACACAGGCTCCGAACAGTATGAAATCCTTCATCATGGCCTTTTATCTTCTCTCCATTTCGCTGGGGAATCAGTTTACCGCTATCGTCAATAAAGTGATTCAAAATCCGGACGGCAGCTCAAAAATAACCGGTCCGGATTATTACTGGTTTTTTGTCGGGTTGATGTTGGCGACGGCGGTTGTCTTCGGCTTTTTCTCGCGCTATTATAAGGAAGAAAGCTACGTTCAAGTCCGGGACACGGTGAAGGTTGAAGGTTGAAAGAAGCGTTATGACCGGTGGTAGCCCGTTTTTAATGGATGAAGCGTTGTCGCTAACGAGGCTTGGAGGTTCATCCTTCCGCGCGGTCAATCCAGCGGACTACGCACCGCGGCCCGGCTCATCTGGCGCATGACGTGCAGATAGACTTGCGTTGTGCGCACATCCTCGTGCCCCATCAGTTCCTGAATCGTGCGGATGTCGTAACCGTCGATCAGCAAATGCGTGGCAAAACTATGGCGGAAGATGTGGCAGTTGACCCGCTTGTTCAACCCGGCTTTTTTGGCCGCCGCCCGCACCGCTTTTTGCAAAACCGACTCGTCCAGATGATGGCGGCGGATCACACCCGATTCCGGGCTGGGAAAAATGCGCCTGACACCCAAATTTGAGGGACAAATCGGCAAAAAGTTCTTGCCCAAAGGAGGCGTTTGGCGTAAACTTTGAGGGG